>DASQUF010000215.1:0-3209 GCA_035641435.1 Propionibacteriaceae bacterium
GCCAGTCCGATCCGACTCGTGTCCGGATCGGGTCGATCCGCGGTATGGACCTGGAGCCAGCGGCACTCCTGGCCCCAGCGCATCACGACGCCCTGTCCGGCATCGTCGATCAGTCGCGCGGTGAACCGGCCGTCCGGATCAGCGGAGAGGTCGGTGAAGGCGTGATCGAGGAAAGTGTCCGCGATGACTCGTTGGTGTCGGAAGTCGAACTGGCTCGCCGCTTCGGTGACGGCCTGGACCTCACGTGGGATGAGCCGGTCCGGCGTCACGGTGAGCACGCTGGCCGCCGGTAGCTGCAGAGACCAGTCGTCTACCACACCCGGCCCCGCACACAGGTAGGGATGGATGCTCGCGCCGAAGGGCGCCGGTCGGGGTCCGGTGTTGGTCGCCTCCAGGCTGATCGTCAATCCCTGGTCGGAGAGCGCATAGGTGACGACAAGCTCGAGCCGAAACGGATAGCCGTCTTGAGGCGGCACCGTCACCGCGAGCGTCACTGCGCTGGGCTCCTCACTGACCACGGCGAAGTCCTGCCAGACCACGAGGCCGTGCAGGGCATGCCCTCGCTCCGGCTCGGTCAACGCCAGCTGATGCTCGACGCCATCGAACTGGTATCTCCCATCCACCACCCGGTTCGGCCAGGGAGCAAGGACGGCGCCGCGATAGCCCGGGCGGACCTCGTCCTCATCGAACGGGACAACAAGATGGCGGCCCTGCCACGTCAGCTCGCGAAGGGATGCGCCGATGCTGGCGATGGTTGCCCGGTAGTCGCCGGCGCTGAGCCGAAACTGTCGGCCGCTCAACGGTTCCATGGGCGCCACGATGCCACGGCTGGCCCGATGGCCCGGGCGGGCACTCGCCGGTCATTTGTTACCGTCGGCGAGTCGCCGCAGTTTGCGCTCATCGTTACACCGGCAGCCGAGCGAAGGGGAGCTCCCGTTGGCCCTTGTGGATCTACCACTCGAGGAACTCCTCGGCTATCGGCCGGAGGTTCAGGAACCGGACGATTTCGACGACTTCTGGCAACGGACCCTGGCGGAGGCGCGCGCCCATGACCTCGACGTGCGCAGCGAGAAGGTCGACACTCCATACCGCACCGTCACGGTGCACGACGTTCGCTTTCGCGGTTACGCCGGCGACGGGATCTCGGCCTGGCTGACGACCCCCCGGGGCATCGACGGACCGCTCCCAGCGGTGGTCGAGTACGTCGGGTACAACGGAGGCCGGGATCTGCCCGGGGCCTCCCTCTGGTGGGCCACTGCCGGTTACGTCCACCTGCTGATGGACAGTCGGGGGCAGGGTGGCGGCTGGGGCGGCGGCGGTGACACCGCTGATCCGCATGGCGGCGGGCCCAGTGCGCCCGGCGTCATGACCAGGGGAATCGAAGACCCGGACACCTATTACTACCGGCGGCTGATGACCGACGCTGTGCGGGCCGTCGACGCCGTCCGATCCCTTCCTGCTGTGACGGTCGACTCCGTGAGCGTCCAGGGCATCAGCCAGGGCGGCGGGCTGGCGTTGGCGGTGGCGGGCCTGGTTCCCGACCTGGTGGCGGTCATGCCGGACGTTCCCTTTCTCTGCCATTTCCGCCGCGCGCTCGAGGTGGGTGATCGCGACCCGTTCGAGGAGATCACGCGCTACCTCTCGGTCCGCCGCCAGGCCGTGGATCAGGTCTTCGCCACCTTGTCCTACTTCGACGCGGTCAACTTCGCGAAGCGGGCCACGGCGCCCGGGTACTTCTCGGTTGCCCTACGGGATCTGACCTGCCCTCCGTCCACGGTGTACGCGGCTTTCAACCACTACGCCGCCGAGAAGGAGATGGTCGTCTACCCGTTCAACGACCACGAGGGTGGGTTGAGTCACCAGAAGCTGGCTCAGATCACCTGGTTGGGCGGCCGGTTGGGTCGTACGGGCTCCTCGTGAGGATTCGGCCGACGTGTCCTAGCGTTCCTTCACCAGAGGACAACACCGGCCGGTTACCGACAACAACGCAGGCGGTTCGACCAACATCCTGACCAACACCCTCTCGCCAGAGTCGTGCTCACGACCGAGGTGGGGAGGGTGTCATGGCGTTCGGAACGAGCACGAGGCAGGACGGTCGGCGGCGAGACGCAGTCATCGAGGCGTTGAACCGTGACTGGGACGAGCTGGTCGACCGGCATCGGGGGTCGGTCCGCGGCTGGTCTCGAAGCCATGGTGCGCTGGCGGAGTGCCGATCGCTGGGCGATGTCCTGCTGGCCGCTCGGGGTCAGCCGGATGCCGTATTAGGCGCCCTCCTCACCGAGGTCTCCAAGGGTGACCACCTGGCCGCGCGGGTGGTGCTGCAGGCCATGCTCGGGCGGATCGTCCGGATGGCCGGCCGGGACTCGACGGCCGGCGTCGATGACTACGTCTCGGCGCTGTGGTGCCGGATTTGTGCCTATCCGCTGGCCGCCCGTCCGTGCCGGATCGCCGCGAACCTGTCGATGGACACACTCAAGGCGGTGTTCCGCGAGAAGCGCTGGCTGCGTGAGGGCGAGGTGACACCTTGGCCGCCGGAGGTGTTCTGGGACGAGCAGCACGAGCAGCTGTTCATCCAGCGGGATCGTGATGTGCTCACGGCGTCTGAGGTCCTTCGAGCGGGTCGTGATCGCGGTGTCATCGATGAACCGGTCCATGCCCTGCTGCTCGGCGTGTATGTGGAGGAGCTGACCAGCTATGAGGCAGCCAAACGGCACCGCACCAGTGCCGAGTCGGTACGCGTGCGCTGCAGCCGGGCGGTGCGTCGGCTTGCGGCCCACCGAGACGAACTGTTGGCCGACGTTGCCTGAGCTGGCCGCGGACAACACCTCGCACCCTCGGTCAACACCTGCAGCGGGTCGGACAACACCTCCGCCAACACCGGCTCGGCAGGGTGAATCCATGATCTGGCCCGGTGCGGTGAGCGAGATTCAGCCGACGGGCTTGGCACGTCTTTGCTGCATCCTCACCCGATTGGTACGAGGACATGACTCTGATGTCCCAGGTACTGAACAGTCGTTGCCGGTTGACCCGCTGGCGTGCAAATGTGTCGGCGTCCGGAAGAAGGAGTCGCCATGGCGCTCGGGGTGCCAGGCTTCGTGAGAATCGGAGCCGCGATCGCAGGGTGCGCGCTGGTCGCTGCCTGCACACCCGAGCCTGGGCCGACCACGCCGCCGCCGGTCCCACCTTCAACGGCTGGCCCAACCGCGTCA
>DASQUF010000216.1:0-2578 GCA_035641435.1 Propionibacteriaceae bacterium
GTCGACGACCCTCGATCCTGACTCCCCCGCCTATACGCTGCGCGACCTCGCCGCCGACGCCGCCGCGCTCGCCCGCGGACTCGACGCCCGGCCGGCGCACCTGGCGGGCATCGGCGTCGGCGGGATGGTCGCCCAGGTCGCCGCGCTCGACCACCCGGACGCATTCTCGGCACTCACGCTCGCCGCGACGCGGCCCGTCGCACCGGGCCCGGTGGATGACGACCTGCCCGACCACGACGCGGCGACGATGGACCGGGTGTTCGCGCTCCCGATGCCCGACTGGTCCGACCGTGCTGCCGTGGCAGAGTTCGCCGCGGGCGGCGAGGAGATACTCGGCGACGACTCCGCCGCGGCACGCGCGACCGCCAAGCGCATCTTCGACCGCACGCCGAGCACGGAGCCTGCGGTCCAGATGGCCAACCAGATGGGCATGGTCTTCTCCAAGCTCAACTGCAAGCCGCGCTGGCGCGAGCGCCTGCCCGAGCTCGCGATACCGGCGCTCGTGGTGCACGGTCGCCGCGACCCGTTCTTCCCGGTCGGCAACGGCGAGGCGCTCGCGCGCGAGATTGCTGGCGCGCGGCTGCTCGTGCTCGAACAGGCCGCGACCGCGATCCCCGACGCAGCCGCCGATGAGGTCGCCGCGGCGATGCTCGCGCTGTAGGCGGAATACCCACCGTCCGCCAGCTGTACGAGCAGATCTTCGGGCCAGCGATGTCCCGCCCGCTCGCCACTGATCAGGACAGGAGCCCGGAGCCTGTCCAAAAATCCGCCGTGGCTCTGATCACCAGTTTCAGGCTGCGGATTCGTACTCGTTGACGCTGAGGTGTGAATCAGGTGACCACCACGGCGAAGCTCGGGCCGGAGGCCCGTTGATCACGTGTTCGGCTCAAGGGTGACGGTGTGGCCGAGTTGTTCGAGCTGGTGGACCAGGCGGCGGGTGCGGTGCTCGGTGGAGCGACGGCGCTGGGCCCAGTCCGGGCCGAGGTCGGCGTAGTCGACCTGGTCGTGCACGACGTGCCAGTAGGCGATCAGTAGGTCGTGGCGGGTGGCGCCGACGGCCTTGTGGAGGCCGCGCCGTCCGCGGATGTGGGCGTGGTGCGCGGCCAGGTAGGTGTTCTTTGTCCGCGCGGCCGCATGTGCGGCTTCGGTGAGCGCGGTTCGCAGCGCGATCGAGCCGTGCCTGGTCCGGCCGGATCGACTGCGGCCGCCGGAGGTGTTGTTGCCCGGACAGATCCCCGCCCAGCTGGCCAGGTGTGCGGGCGTGCGGAACACGGTCATGTCCGCTCCGCACTCGGCCAGCAACATGATCGCGGTCCGGACCGAGACACCGGGGATCGTGCACACCCGCTTGAGCACGACCTGAAACGGCGCTGCCGCCCGCTCGAGGGTGGTGTCGAGCTCGGCGATGGCGGCGTCGAGGAAGTCGATGTGGGCGAGCATCTGCGCGGCCAGCAGACCGTGGTGAGCTGTCCGGAATCGGCCGGCCAGGGCCTCGCGCAGGGCGGGGATCTTCGCGCGCAGCCGGCCGCGGGCCAGCTCGGCCAACGCGTCCGGGTCGTCCTGCCCGGCCAGCAGCGCCTCCAGGATGGCCCGCCCGGACTTGGTCAACAGTGCGGAGGCGACGCTGGTCAGCTTGATCCCGGCGTCCTGCATGACCTTCTCCAGCCGCTGGACGACGCGGGTGCGTTCCTCGACCAGGGTGCGGCGGTGCCGGGTCAGATCGCGCAGCTCACGGATCGGGGGTGGGGGCACGAAGCTGGGCCGGACCAGGCCGTGTTCGACCATCTGCGCGATCCAGGCCGAGTCGGCCACGTCGGTCTTGCGGCCGGGCACGTTGTGCAGGTGCTCGGCGTTGATCAGCCACACCTCAAGCTGGTCTTCGAGCAGGTAGTAGACCGGTTTCCAGTACACCCCGGTGGACTCCATCCCGGCCCGGGTCACCCGGTGGGTGGCCAGCCAGTCACCCAGCGCCGTGATCCCGGCGGTGGTCGTGGCAAACGTCCGGGTGTGCTGCGCCCGCAGGAGCCGGCCCGATCCTGGGACCCGCACGGTGGCCACCACGGTGTCGCGGTGCACATCCAACCCGGCGCAGCGGCGCACCAACACGTCCATTACGAGTTCTCCCTCCCCGATCGGCCTGAGCGGCAGGGCCGTCGCCCCGGGGGAGGGCCTGTCAGATCAAGAGTCTGAGGTTCGCGCTCGCGGCAGCAGGACAGGGTGCCTCAGGCCTCCACGCCATACTTCTATGCGAGCTCACGGCACCAAGCGTCACCGGCGTCGGACCGGAGGCGACGGCCCGGCGATTCTCATCCGGCAGGGTGGGCCGCGGCCACAGTTACTTCTATTTCTGTCAAGCAGCGTCCGGCGTGTTGGCGGTAGTGGTCATGGTGTCAGTGAGGTGCGGTAGAGCTCGCGGGTGACGTGCCGCGTGAGGCAGCCCGGATCTCGCGGGTGGTCTTGCCCTCGGCGGTGCGGCGGGCGATGTATGTCTGCGTTCTCGGGCAGCTGCGCATTCTGGTCAGCGCGATGGTGTGGATGGCGCTGTTGAGCGCGCGGTCGCCGCCGCGGTTCAGCCGAT
>DASQUF010000217.1:0-2133 GCA_035641435.1 Propionibacteriaceae bacterium
GGGCAGAGCTCGCGGATCGAGAACTACCTCGGTTTCCCGGACGGGGTGGCCGGCAGCCAGCTCACCGAGCGGGCCCGACGGCAGGCCCTCCGGTTCGGCGCCGAGCTGCTCACTGCGCGGACGGTGACCGGGCTGGCGGCCAAGGGGCCCGCCCGCGAGGTGACCTTCGACGACGGGAGCGTGGTCCGCTCCCACGCGGTGGTCCTGGCCACCGGGGTCAGCTATCGGCACCTGGAGGCCTCTGGGGCCGACGACCTCGTCGGGCGCGGGGTCTACTACGGGTCGGCCTCCACCCAGGCGGCGGCCTGCGCCGGCCAGCACGTGATCATCGTCGGTGGGGCGAACTCGGCCGGGCAGGCTGCGGTGTTCTTCTCCCGGCACGCGTCGCGAGTGACGATGGCCGTTCGGGGAGACTCGCTGGAGCGGTCAATGTCCAGCTACCTGATCGACCAGATCGCCGCGATCGACAACATCGAGGTGCGGCTGAACACCTCGGTGCTGAAGTGCGACGGCAGCGAACGGCTGCAGTGCGTCACCCTGGTCGACCGCGACGGCGGGCAGGAGGTGACTGACGCGGCGTACCTGTTCGTCTTCATCGGGGCGGCGCCGCTGACCGACTGGCTTCCGCCGACGCTGGTGCGGGACCGCAGCGGGTTCGTGGTCACCGGGCCCGAGCTGGTGGCCGGCGACCGGCGACCCAGTTCCTGGGACCTGGACCGCGACCCGTATCTGCTGGAATCGTCGATTCCCGGGGTCTTCGTGGCTGGCGACGTACGCGCCCAGTCGGTCAAGCGGGTCGCCTCGGCGGTCGGCGAGGGCGCGTTGGCGGTCACGCTCGTGCACCGCTACCTGGCGAAAGGGGCCTGATCATGAGTGCGGAGCCGCAGCGACTCAGCCCGGACCAACTGCGTGAGCTGTTCCTCTTCGAGTCGCTGGACCCGGAGCAGCTGGAGTGGCTGAGCGGCCGGGGCTACGTGGAGCGCTGGTCGGGCGGCGAGACGGTGTACGCCGAAGGTTCGCCGGCGACGTGCTTCTTCGTGCTGCTCGAGGGCACGCTGTCGATGTTCCGCCAGGTGGAGAACACGGAGGTGGAGACCGTCCGGACCGACCAGCGCGGGGTCTACTCCGGAGCCACCCAGGCCTTCGTGCAGGCGGGCCGCGACCCCTACCTGACGTCGGTGCGGGCGGTGACCGACTGCACCTTCTGGCTGATCGACGCGGCCGCGTTCGGGGAGCGGATCCGGGCCTGGTTCCCAATGGCCATGCACATGCTGGAGGGGCTTGCCCTCGGCATGCGGTCCGGCCAGGCGCTGGTCGGGCAGCGTGAGCGGCTGCTCTCCCTCGGCCGGCTGTCCGCCGGTCTCACCCACGAGCTCAACAACCCTGCGGCGGCGGCGGTCCGGGCCACGGCGACCCTGCGCGAGCGGGTCAGCAAGATGCGGCGCAAGCTGGCCCATCTGGCCACCGCCGACATCGACCCCGAGGCGCTGGTCACGCTGACCGAGCTGCAGGAGGCGGCGGTCGAGCGGATGGCCAAGGCCGAGAAGCTGACCCCGATGCAGGTCGGCGAGGCCGAGGACGAGCTGACCGACTGGCTGGAGGACCACGGCATCGACAACGGCTGGGACCTGGCGCCGGCCCTTGTCGCGGCCGGGGTCAAGCCCGACGGCCTGGACGACATCGCCGACACCCTGCCCGAGGCCTTGCTCGCCGACGGCATCCACTGGGTGACCTACGCGCTGGAGACCGAGCAGCTGATGGGCGAGATCGAGGACTCCACCAACCGGATCTCCACCCTGGTGGCGGCGGCCAAGCAGTACTCGCAGATGGACCGGGCCGCGCACCAGGACGTCGACGTCCGCGATGGGCTGAACAGCACGTTGGTGATGCTGCACCACAAGATCAAGGAGTCGGGCCGGATCCAGCTGGTCAAGCAGTACGCGGATGACCTGCCGCTGGTGCCCGCCCACCCGGCCGAGCTGAACCAGGTCTGGACCAACCTGATCGACAACGCGATCCAGGCGATGGCGGAGACGGGCGGCACGCTGACCGTCCGCACCGCGCTGGAGGGGGAGTGCGTGCTGGTCGAGATCTGCGACACCGGTCCGGGGGTGCCGAAGGAGCTGCAGAGCA
>DASQUF010000218.1:0-3910 GCA_035641435.1 Propionibacteriaceae bacterium
TGAGGAAGCCGACCAGCACCGCGCTCCCGGCGATCGTGCCGGCCAGCGCGGGCAACCGGCCGCGCATCCGCCCCGAGAGGTAGGCGGCGGCGCACACCATGCAGAGCACGGCGCACACCGCGACCGTGGCCAATCCGGGTACCGAAAGGGTGGGCAGCTGGATCTCGTCGAAGGCGTCGGACAGAGCGAACTGGGCCTGTCCGCTGGTCGAGCCCAGGCCGATGAGCAGCAGGACACCGACCGCGGCGATCAGGCCGCCGGTGGAGAGGCGTTGCCGGCGCTTCTCAGCCGACTCGACGCGGTGCGAACTGGCGGCCGTCGCAACCGCCGGGGTCTTGTCGGTGGTCGCCGTGCTCATGCCAGTCCGCCTTCGGGAACGGGGGCGATCTCCTTGGCCGGGCGGGCCTTCACGAACGGCAGAATCTGATGGATCAGAGCAGGGGCGGCCACGAACAGCACGATCAGCGCCTGCAGCACGGTGGTCAGGGTCAGCGGCGTCTCGGCGATGCTCTGCATGGCCAGGCCGCCGGCGTGCAGGCCGCCGAACAGCAGGCCGGCCAAGACGATGCCCAATGGCTTGGACCGACCGAGCAGGGCCACGGTGATCGCGTCGAAGCCGATCGACCCGACGATGCCGGCCGACAGCGGCACCGGCACGCCGGAGGCCGTCGGACCGAGGGCCGCCTGTACTCCGGCCAGGCCGGCCAACGCGCCGGCGACCACCATGGTGATCACCGTGGTCCGGGCCACGCTCATCCCGGCGGTCGCCGCCGCATGTGGGTTGGCCCCGACCGCCCGGATGGCGAAACCGGTGGTCGAGCGGTCCAGCAGCCACCACACCCCCACGGCGGCCAGCAGCGCGAGGGCGAAGCCGAGGTGCAGCTGGCCGCCCTGCAGCCTCGGAAACGTGGCATTCCAGTCGACGATCGGCGAGATCGGGTCGGCTCGCCCGGGCCGCTGGAACAACGTCGTGGTGAGCAGATAGGCCAGCAGTCCGGCGGCAATGTAGTTCATCATGATCGTCACGATCACCTCGTGGGCGCCGGTCCGAGCCTTGAGCCAGCCGACGATGCCGCCCCAGATCCCGCCGCCGATCATCCCGCCGAGCACGGCGACCAGCAGGTGGATCACTGGGGGGAGGTTCAGCGCGAATCCCACGTACGCGGCCAGGATCGCGCCGACGATGGCCTGGCCCTGGGCCCCGATGTTGAACAGGCCGGCCCGGAAGGCCAGCCCGACGCCCAGCCCGGCGCAGATGAGTGGAGCCGCCTGGGCCGTGGTCTCGGTGATCGGACCGTAGCCGCCCACCGCCCCGGTGATCAGCGCGGCGTAGGCGGTGCTGACTTTCTCCCAGGAGGCGCTCAGCGCATCGCCCGGGCGGGCGAAGAAATAGCTGAAGGTCGACCGGACCTCGGTGTCGGAGAAGATCATCAGCAGCGCACCGACCAGGAACGCCAGTACGAACGCGGCCAGCGTGGTCACCGCGTCGTTCCACGGGAAGGATCGCCGCTTGCGGGGTCTGCTCGCTGAGTCGGTCGAAGGGGGCCTTTCGACCGACTCAGGGGGCACTGTGGCGGTGCTCACGAGGTGGATCCTTCCAGGGAGGCCTCTAGCGCGGCGTCCTCCTCGGCCTGCGTGGTCACCGAGGCACTGGCCAGGGCCTCCTCGGTCGGCACCCCGGCCATCATCAGCCCGAGCACCTCCCGTGAAGTATCCGCCGGCACGATGCCGACGATCTTGCCGCGATACATCACCGCGATCCGGTCGGCCAACGCCACGACCTCGTCCAGCTCGGTGGACACGATCAGCACCGCGGTGCCCCGGTCGCGCTCGGCCACCAGCCGCTGGTGCACGAACTCGATCGCCCCGACGTCGACCCCGCGGGTCGGCTGGTTGGCGATCAGGGCCGACAGCGGCCGGGACAGCTCGCGGGCCAGCACCACCTTCTGCTGGTTGCCGCCGGAGAGCGCTGACACCGGCGCCTCGACCGACTGGGTGCGGATGTCGAACTCGGCGACCCGCTCCTCGGCGTTGGCCCGGATCCGGCCCAGGTCCAGCGCGATGCCCTTTGCGTAGGGAGGCTCGTCGAAGTGGTTCAGCACGAGGTTCTCGGCCACGGTGAACGACCCGACGAAGCCGTCGTGCTTGCGGTCCTCGGGCACGAAGCCCAGCCCGACGTCGATGATCTCCTTCGGGCTCCGGCCGGTGATCGGCTTGCCGTCCAGCAGCACCCGGCCGCGCACCGTGGCCGTGACCCCGAGCAGCGCCTCGGCCAGCTCCGTCTGCCCGTTGCCCTGCACCCCGGCCACGCAGACGATCTCCCCGCCGGCCACCTCCAGGTCCAGCTCGTCGACCACCAGCGTGCCGTTGGCCGCGGCCACAGACACCCCCTCGAGGGTCAGCCGCGGGGCCGCGTCGACCGTGGCCGGCTCCTTGTCCACCAGGAGGTTCACCGCCCGACCGACCATCAGCTCGGCCAGCTCGGCCTCGGAGTCGGTGGGCTTCGCGGTCCCGACCACCTTGCCGCGCCGAATCACGGTGATCTTGTCGGCGATCGCCCGCACCTCCCGCAGCTTGTGGGTGATGAAGACGATCGCCTTGCCCTCATCGCGCAGCGACCGCATCACCGCGATCAGCTCGTCGATCTCCTGCGGGGTGAGGACAGCGGTCGGCTCGTCGAAGATCAGGTACTTCGCGTCGTTGACCAGGGCCTTGAGGATCTCCGCCCGCTGCTGCACCCCGACCGGCAGCTCCTCGACCAGCGCGTCGGGGTCCACGTCGAGCCGGTAGCGCTCGGAGACCTCGCGCACGGTCCGCCGGGCTCGGCGCATGTCCAGAAAACCGGCCACCCCGCGCTCCCGGCCGAGCACCAGGTTCTCGGCCACGGTGAACACCTCGACCAGCATGAAGTGCTGGTGCACCATGCCGATCCCGGCGACGATCGCCTCGCCCGGGTTCCGGCTGACGTGCGGCAGGCCGTCGATGGTGATCGTGCCCTCGTCGGGCTGCAGCAGCCCGTAGAGCACGTTCATCAGGGTCGACTTGCCGGCCCCGTTCTCCCCGAGCAGACAGTGGATCTCGCCGGGGACGATGTCCAGGTCGATGGCGTCGTTGGCCACCAGCGACCCGAACCGCTTGGTGATTCCCCGCAGGCAGAGACCGGTACCGGCCTCCGCCGCGGGGGACGTCCCTCGTGCCATCAGTGTCCCGAAACTATCCCTGCGGCTGGGACTTGGACTCGATCTTGATCTTGCCGCCGATGATGTCCGCCTTCAGGGTGTCGAGCTCGGACTTGAGCTCGGCGGGCACCTTGCCGTCGAACTCGTTGAACGGCGAGAGACCGGTGCCCTCGTTCTCCAGCGTGCCGACGTACGGCTCCTGGGAGAAGCTGCCGTCCTTGGCTGCCGTGATGGCGTCCTTCACCGCGACGTCCAGACCCTTGTAGACGCTGGAGATGATGTTCGCGCAGTACTCCTCCGCGCTGATGCAGCCGTCGGTGTCCACCCAGATGGCGTTGACCTTGCCGCCGCTGGCCTTGGCCGCCTGCAGCGCGCCCTGACCGGCCGGGCCGGCCACCGGGAACAGGATGTCGGCACCCTGGCTGATCAGGCCCTGGGCCGTCTGCTGCCCGCCCTTGACGTTCTCGAAGGGCTGCTCACCCGGGACGAACTGGCCGTCCTGCTTGTCCGCGTTCCAGCCGAGGACCTGGACGTTCTCGCCCTTCTGCTGGTTGTAGTACTCCACGCCCTGGCTGAAGCCGTCCATGAAGATCGTCACGGTGGGAATCTTCAACCCGCCGAAGGTGCCGACCTTCTTGGTCTGCGACATCCCCGCCGCCAGGTAACCCCCGAGGAAGCTGGACTGCGCGGTGTTGAACACCAGCGGCTTCAGGTTCTTCGCCGCCGGGTAG
>DASQUF010000219.1:0-12959 GCA_035641435.1 Propionibacteriaceae bacterium
GCCCGAACACGGTCGCCGGCCTGCGGGTGGGCCAGCGGACCACCCTGGCCACCGCGCTGGTCGTCCGCGAGGACTCGCTCACCCTCTACGGGTTTGACTCGGCCGACGAGCGGGAGTTCTTCGAGCTGCTGCTGACCGCCACAGGCGTCGGTCCGAAGCTGGCCCAGGCCGCACTGGCCGTGCTCAGCCCGGACGACCTGCGCCAGGCGATCGCCAGCGAGAACCTGGTGGTGCTGTGCAAGGTTCCCGGCATCGGACGCAAGGGCGCGCAGCGGATCGTGATCGAGCTGAAAGACAAGATCAACGCCGTTGGGCTGGGTGGCGACCTGGCCCCGGCGTCCGTGGCGGCCGCGACCTGGCGCGACCAGGTGGGGCAGGGCCTGCAGGGTCTGGGCTGGTCGTCCCGGGATGCCGAGGCGGCCTGCGAGGAGGTGGCGCACCTCGTCGCCGACGACCCGACGGTCAGTGTGCCGGTGCTGATGCGGGCGGCGCTGCAGACTTTGGCCCGCCGGTGAGCCAGAGTCTGGTCCGGAGCGGGACCGACCCCGAGGAGCAGGCGGCGGAGTCCGCGCTGAGGCCCACCACGCTGGCCGAGTTCGAGGGCCAGGCCCGGGTCTCCGACCAGCTCGGACTGGTCCTGGAAGCGGCCCGACACCGCGGCGGCGTCGCCGACCACGTGCTGCTCTCGGGTCCGCCGGGCCTGGGCAAGACCACGCTGGCGATGATCATCGCCGCGGAGATGGCGGCGCCGCTGCGGATCAGCAGCGGCCCGGCGATCACGCACGCGGGGGACCTGGCCGCGATCCTGTCTGGGCTGGTCGAGGGCGAGGTGTTCTTCCTCGACGAGATCCACCGGATGTCGCGGCCCGCCGAGGAGATGCTCTACCTGGCGATGGAGGACTTCCGGGTCGACGTGGTGGTCGGCAAGGGTCCGGGCGCGACGGCGATCCCGCTGGAGATCCCGCGGTTCACCCTGGTCGGCGCGACCACCCGGGCCGGTCTGCTGCCCGGCCCGTTGCGGGACCGGTTCGGCTTCACCGCGCAGCTCGACTTCTACGACGCGGAGGCGCTCGAGCACATCCTGGCCCGGTCGGCTGAGCTGCTCCGCACTCCGCTCGACGCCGACGCGGCTGCCGAGATCGCCCGGCGGTCCCGCGGCACTCCTCGGATCGCCAACCGGCTGCTGCGTCGGGTCCGCGACTTCGCCGAGGTCCGGGCCGGCGGGACGGTCAGCCTCAGCGTGGCCCAGGCGGCCCTCGAGCTGTACGAGGTGGACGAGCTGGGCCTGGACCGCCTCGACCGCGGGGTCCTGGAGGCGATGTGCGCCCGGTTCGGCGGCGGGCCCGTCGGGCTGTCCACGCTGGCCATCTCGGTGGGCGAGGAGCGGGAGACGGTCGAGGAGGTGGCCGAGCCATTCCTGGTCCGGCAGGGCTTCCTGATGCGCACCGCGCGCGGCCGCGTGGCCACCCCGGCCGCCTGGCGACACCTCGGCCTGCCGATACCGGCGCGCGAGGACCTGTTCGGGGTTTTCGGCTCCGAGTAGGTAGAGTACGGCGGTCGGGCCCGCACATCATGCCCCGGCCCGATCCCCACGTCGACCTCAACCGAACGCCGGAGCAATGGACCAATACAGCACGCTGATCCTGATCGCCTTGATGGTGGTCGCGTTCTACTTCCTGATCATGCGGCCGCAGCGTAAGCGCCAGCAGGAGATCCAGCGGACGCTGAGCGCACTGACTCCGGGCCAGCGCGTGATGCTCGGCAGCGGTCTGTTCGGCACCATCGTCACGGTGGGCCAGAAGCAGGTCGTGCTGGAGATCTCGCCCGGCACCGAGCTGACGGTGCTCAAGCAGGCCGTGGCCCGGGCGGTCACCGACGCCGACGAGGACGGTGCGCTGGACGCGTCCGACCTGGAAGCCGACGAGGTGGTCGAGCCGGGAGGCCCGCTGCCCGTCGAGCCGGAGCCCATCCGACCCGTAGATGACGACCGGGAGCCGCCGTCCACCGGCGCTGGACAGAAACCGACCACCGCCGGCTGATTCGAGCCCCCGAAGGACTTCACGTACGTGGCAACAACGACGACCGGGCATCCCGGACGCACCCTGATCGTGCTCGCCGTCCTGATTGCGGGGCTGTTCGCCCTGATCGCGTTGGGCAACACCTGGACCCCCAAGCTTGGCCTCGACCTCCGCGGCGGCACCACCATCACGTTGACCGCGGAGAACACCACCGGAACCGGCGCCATCGACCCCAACAGCCTGGAGCTGGCCCGCACCATCATCCAGAGCCGGGTGGACAGCCTGGGTGTGGGCGAGTCGGAGGTGACCACCGCCGGAGACCGGCAGCTGATCGTCACCGTGCCGAACGTGCAGCGCGACCAGCTGGTCGAGCTGGTGGGCCAGACCGCCCTGCTCCGCTTCCGGGCCGTCTACGCCGCCGAACAGGTCACCCCGCCACCTGCACCCGAGCCCACCTCGCCGCCCACAGAGTCGACCGCGCCGTCGAGCGAGCCCACAGCGTCCGCCGCTGAGCCCGGTGCCTCCGAAAGCGTGGTGCCCGAGCCGACCCCTTCGGGGAACAACAAGCCGTTCCCCGCCCTGCCGACCGCGCCCCCGAAGCCAGTCGGCGAGGCCTGCTTGTCCGCCGACGGTCAGGGCACCCCGCCCGACCAGGCGATCGACTGGGTACCCAGCGAGCCGTGCCAGGCCGCATTCGCCGAGTTCACCTGTGGTACGCCGGTGGACGACGTCGCCGACCAGCCGCTGTTCGCCTGCGACGAGACGGGGACCGAGAAGTACCTGCTCAGCCCGACCCTGATCGAGGGTGACCAGCTGACGACGGCCTCGGCGGGGGTGCCGGCCAACGACGTGGCCTGGGTGGTCGACCTGGAGTTCAACTCCGAGGGCGCCGCCCTGTTCGAGGAGGCGACCCGGGCCCTGGCGTCCAAGGGCGAGCCGCAGAACCGCTTCGCCATCGTGCTCGACGGCGTCTCCATCTCCGCACCGTCGGTCAGCGCGGCGATCCCGGGCGGCCGGGCCCAGATCGAGGGCAACTTCAACCAGCAGAGTGCCACCGAACTGGCCAACGTGCTGAAGTACGGGGCGCTGCCGCTGGCCTTCGACGTGTCCGAGGTCAGCAACGTGTCCGCCACCCTCGGCGGCGAACAGCTGCGGGCGGGCATCATCGCCGGAATCATCGGTCTCGCCCTGGTCGTGCTGTTCTGCTTCGCGTACTACCGCGGCCTGGGCATCGTCGTCGTGGCCTCGCTGGCGGTCGCCGGATTGCTCACCTACGCCTGCATCGTGCTGCTCGGTAGCTCGGTGGGCTTCGCGCTGAACCTGCCCGGCATCGCCGGCGTGATCGTCGCGATCGGGGTGACCGCGGACAGCTTCGTCATCTACTTCGAACGGATCCGCGACGAGGTGCGGGAGGGACGCAGCCTTCGGACAGCGGTGGAGACCGGGTGGCGCCGCGCCCGGCAGACCATCCTGATCGCCGACGCGGTCTCGATGCTGTCCGCGCTGATCCTGTTCGTCCTGGCGATCGGATCGGTCAAGGGCTTCGCATTCACGCTCGGCCTGACCACCCTGATCGACGTGCTGGTCGTGTTCATGTTCACCAAGCCGATGGTGACCCTGCTGGCCAGGACCCGGTTCTTCGGCGGCGGCCACCGGCTGTCCGGCCTGGACCCCGCGCACCTGGGGGTCACGGCCCTGCCCGGCGTACGGTCCCGCCGTCCAGTAGCGGAGGGAATCTGATGGCCAAGCTGAGCAACCTCACCTCCCGGCTCTACACCGGCGAGATCTCCTACGACTTCATCGGGCACCGGCGGCGCTGGTACATCCTGTCGGCCGTCCTGATCACTGTCTCGATCCTGGCGATACTGATCCGCGGTCTGGTCTTCGGCATCGAGTTCCGGGGCGGTGCAGACTTCAGGGCCCCGACCCAGGTGACCGCGCAGACGGTCGACCAGGTCCGCGAGGCCGTCGTGGCGACCGGGCTGCCTGAGCTGGACGACACGATCGTCAACACCATCGGGAACGACCAGGTCCGGGTGCAGACCCGGACCCTCAACCCGACGACCGAGGTGCCGGTGGTCCGCGCCGCGATCGCCGAAGAGGTCGGGGTGCCGTCCGACCAGGTCGCCTACAGCCTGATCGGCGCCTCCTGGGGCAGCCAGATCACCGAGCGCGCCCTGATCGCGCTTGCGGCGTTCCTGACCCTGGTCGCTCTGGTCATCTGGATCTACTTCCGGGACGCCAAGATGGCCGGTGCCGCCCTGGTGGCGCTGGCGCACGACCTCGTGCTGACCATCGGCATCTATGCGCTGGTCGGCTTCACCGTGACGCCCGCGACCCTGATCGGCCTGTTGACCATCCTGGGCTACTCCCTCTACGACACCGTGGTGGTCTTCGACAAGGTCCGCGAGAACGTCCGCGACATCCGCTCCAGCACCACCAAGACCTACTCCGAGGCAGCCAACCTGGCGGTCAACCAGGTGCTGGTGCGCTCGGTCAACACCACGGTGATCGGCGTGCTGCCGGTCGCGGCGCTGCTGTTCACCGGTGCGGTGATCCTCGGCGAGGGTCCGCTGAAGGACCTGGCCCTGGCCCTGTTCGTCGGCATGATCTCCGGCGCGTACTCCTCGATCTTCATCGCTACGCCGCTGCTGGCCCAGGCGAAGGAGCGGGAGCCGGACATGAAGAAGCTGGCAGCGCGGGTGATGGCCCGGCGGAGCAAGACCGATAAGGCCCGACCCGCCGACGCGTCGACCGAGCCCGTGCCCGTCCCGGAGCGCACCCAGGAGCCGGTGCCCGAGGAACCGAGCGACAGCGAGCTGGCTGACGTCGGCGTACGCGTGCCCGCCGGGGTGCGGATCACCGCGGTGAGCAGCGCTGATCGACCGCCCGGGATCCGGCCGATGGGTGAGGCCGCGGCCAAGCGACCGCAGCCGCAGCACAAACCCCGCAGCCAGCGAAAGAAGTAAGCCGGTGTCGGTCGACCTGACGTCGCTGATCGTCGATGTCCCCGACTTCCCCCGACCCGGAGTCACCTTCTTCGACATCACCCCGCTGCTCGCGTCCGCCGCCGGCTTCGCGGCCACCGTCGACCAGCTGGTCGCCGCCGCCCCACCCGCGGACCTGGTGCTCGGGATCGAGTCGCGGGGCTTCCTGTTCGCCGCACCGGTCGCGTACCGGCTCGGTCTGGGCGTGGTGCCGGTTCGCAAGCCCGGCAGGCTGCCCCGGCCGGTGGTATCGGTGGACTACGAGTCGGAGTACCGGACCGACACGGTGAGCGTGCATGCCGACGCCGTCGCGGCCGGGTCGCGGGTGCTGGTCGTGGACGACGTGCTCGCCACCGGCGGGACGGTGGCGGCCACCGCCGACCTTGTCACCAAGCTCGGCGCTACGGTGTGCGGCGTGGTGGTGCTGGCCGAGCTCGCCTTCCTGGAGCCCCGCGCCCGGCTTGCGGCACACGGTCTGACCGAGGTGACGTCGCTGCTCACCCTCGAGGCGCCATGAGCCTGAGCGGACCGGTGCGCCGCGACAGCCGGAGCCGCAGCTGGACCCACGACGTCCTGGTCAGCCTGCCGCTACGCACCGCGACACCCGCGGTCGAGCTGGTCCGCCGTGGTCTGCTGGCCGTCTTCCTCCTGTTCATCGTGGTGGCGCTGGTCTACTTCGACCGGGACTCCTACACCGACAACCACGACGGTGTGGTGTCCCTGATCGACGCCATCTACTACGCCACGGTGACGATCAGCACGACGGGTTACGGCGACATCACCCCCATCGCCCAGCACTCTCGGATCATCAACGCGATCGTGGTGACCCCGCTGCGCATCGCGTTCCTGGTGCTGCTGGTCGGCACGACCCTCGAAGTGCTGGCCAACGAGGGCCGGCGGATCATGAAGGACGGACGCTGGAGGAAACGGATGCGCAACCACGTCGTGGTGGTCGGCTTCGGCACCAAGGGCCGCAGCGCGGTCGAGACGCTGGAGACCAGCGGGGTGAACCCGGCCCAGATCGTCGTCATCGACGGTCGGCCGAGTGCGATCAGCGACGCCAACCTGCGCGGCTTCGCCGCCATCGAGGGCGACGCGACCCGGCGCGACATCCTGCGCCGGGCGGAGATCGTCAAGGCCCGTGAGGTGATCATCACGCTGGACCGGGACGACTCGGCGATCCTGGTCATGCTGACGGTCCGCCAGCTCAACCCGAGCGCCCACGTCGTGGTCGCGGTGCGGGAGGACGACAACGCCTCGCTGCTGCGCCAGTCCGGCGCCAATGCCGTCGTCACCTCCTCCGAGGCCGTCGGCCGGCTGCTCGGGCTGTCGGCGGTAAGCCCCAACCTGGGCGTGATCATCGAGGACCTGCTCTCAGCCAAGGAGGGCCTGGAGGTCGGGGAGCGGGGGGTCACTCGCGAGGAAGTGGGCAAGTCCCCGCACGACATCACCGGCGACCGGGTGATCGCCGTGGTGCGCAACAAGACGCTGCGCCGGTTCTACGATCCGACCGTGGCCAAGCTCGAGCCGGGGGACCAGGTCGTGGTGGTCAGGAAGGCCGCCGCGGAAATCTGACCGAGCGGTCTAGACTGGAACCTCAGGTGAGGATGGAGACAGCGTGGCGGTAACCGACCCGGGCTCGGCCATCCGGGCCCGGTCGCGCGAGTCGACACCGACCGAGTCCGATGGCAAGCGTGCGCCATCGCCGCGTCGAGCTCTGATCGCCCCCGAGCCGGCGCCCCCACCGGTCACCCCCGAGTCCCCGGCCGCGAACCACCACGAGCATCCGCGGGTCAAGATGCGGCAACGGCTGGCCCGGCTGGGCACGGGCCGGCCGCAGACCCCGGCCCTGGATCCGTTGTTTCGGGTGGTCCGGGCCAACCACCCCAAGGCCGACCTGGCGATGATCGAGCGGGCGTACAAGACCGCGGAGGGCTACCACCAGGGCACCCTGCGCAAGAGCGGCGACGCGTACATCACCCACCCGCTGGCCGTCACCACGATCCTGGCCGAGCTGGGCATGAACGAGACCACGTTGTGCGCGGCGCTGCTGCACGACACCGTCGAGGACACC
The DNA here is from genome assembly GCA_035641435.1 of Propionibacteriaceae bacterium. Classification (GTDB taxonomy): domain Bacteria; phylum Actinomycetota; class Actinomycetes; order Propionibacteriales; family Propionibacteriaceae; genus Microlunatus. Next base: position 7,080 of record DASQUF010000219.1, read on the forward strand.
GCGTACACGCTGGACGAGCTGCGCCGCGACTTCGGCGACGAAGTCGCCCTGCTGGTCGACGGCTGTACCAAGGTGGAGAAGGTCCGCTACGGCGAGTCGGCGAAGTCCGAGACCATCCGCAAGATGATCGTGGCCATGAGCCAGGACATCCGGGTCCTGGTGATCAAGCTGGCCGACCGGCTGCACAACATGCGGACCCTGCACTACCTGCGGGCCGACAAGCAGTCCCGGATCGCCACCGAGACGCTGGAGATCTACGCTCCGCTGGCCCACCGGCTGGGCATGAACGCGATCAAGTGGGAGCTGGAGGACCTCGCGTTCGGCACTCTGCACCCCAAGGTCTACGACGAGATCGTCCGGCTGGTTGCCGAGGCTTCCCCCAGCCGCGATGAGTATCTCTCCCGCATCATCGAGCAGGTCCAGGCCGACCTCCGCGCCGCCAAGATCAAGGCCCTCGTGACGGGCCGGCCGAAGCACTACTACTCGATCTACCAGAAGATGATCGTCCGCGGTCGGGACTTCTCGGACATCTATGACCTGGTCGGCCTGCGCGTCACCGTCGAGAGCAACCGCGACTGCTACGCCGCGCTCGGCGTGCTGCACGTCCGCTGGAACCCGCTGCCCGGCCGGTTCAAGGACTACATCGCGATGCCGAAGTTCAACATGTACCAGTCGCTGCACACCACGGTGCTGGGGCCGGAGGGTAAGCCGGTCGAGCTGCAGATCCGCACCGACGAGATGCACCGGCGGGCCGAGTACGGCGTCGCCGCGCACTGGAAGTACAAGGAGGGCAAGGGCGTCGCCGTCGCGGTCCGCGGGACCGACGACAGCAGTGACCTGATGTGGGTTCGCCAGCTGCTGGACTGGCAGAAGGAGACGGCGGACCCGGGGGAGTTCCTCGACTCGCTGCGCTTCGAGATCAACTCGACCGAGGTGTACGCGTTCACCCCGAAGGGCGAGGTCATCTCCCTGCCCCAGGGCTCCACGCCGGTCGACTTCGCGTACGCGATCCACACCGAAGTGGGCAACCGGACCATCGGCGCCAAGGTCAACGGGCGGCTGGTGCCGCTGGAGTCGGTACTGGTGAACGGCGACGTGGTGGAGATCTTCACCTCCAAGGCGCTGGACGCCGGCCCGAGCCGCGACTGGCTGTCGTTCGTGAAGAGCCCGCGGGCCCGGAACAAGATCAAGCACTACTTCAGCCGGGAGCGCCGGGAGGAGTCGATCGAGAACGGCAAGGACATCCTCGCCCGGCAGATGCGCAAGGCCGGCCTGCCGCTGCAGCGGCTGCTGACCCTGCAGCACCTGACGGCGGTGGCCGGGTTCTTCAAGCAGTCCGACGTCTCCGCCTTGTACGCGGCGGTGGGGGAGAAGCGGGTCGGCGCCCAGGAGGTCATCAACCGGCTGATCAACGTCGAGGGCGGCGAGGACATGGCCGCCGACGAGACCAGCGAGGACCGGGTCGCCACCGGCCCGCAGCGCCGGGTCGGGTCGGCCTCCAAGACCGAGTCGGGGATCCTCGTGAAGGGGGCCACCGACCTGCTGGTCAAGCTGGCCAAGTGCTGCACCCCGGTGCCCGGTGACGAGATCCTGGGCTTCGTCACCAAGGGCTCAGGGGTGTCGGTGCACCGGACCAACTGCGCCAACGCCGACAGCCTGCGGTCCGAGTCGGAGCGGCTGGTGTCGGTGTCCTGGGCGCCGACCGCGAAGAGCTCGTTCCTGGTCTCCATCCAGGTCGAGGCGCTGGACCGCAACCGGCTGCTGTCCGACATCACCCGGGCGCTGTCGGACCAGCACGTCAATATCCTGTCCGCGGCGCTCAACACCAGCAAGGACCGGATCTGCAAGGCCAAGTTCACCTTCGAAACCGCTGACCCCAAGCACCTGGACCACGTGCTCCGAGCCATCCGCAGCGTCGACGCGGTCTACGACGTCTACCGTATTAATCAATAACACCCGTCGGAAGAACGAAGGGTCAGGCGGGCTCGGCCTCGGTCTGCTGCTGCTGGCGTAGCCGCTTCTTCTCGCCGCGACCCTCCACCAGGGTGTAGAGCACCGGCACCAGCAGCAGGGTCAGCACGGTGGAGGAGACCAGGCCGCCGATGACCACCACGGCCAGCGGCTGCGAGATGAACGCCCCACCGCCGGTCAGCCCGAGCCCCATCGGGATCAGGGCGCCGATGGTCGCGGTGGCGGTCATGATGATCGGCCGCAGCCGCAGTCGGGCGCCGTGGACCACCGCACTGTGCAGGCCCTCCCCGGCCTCCCGCTTCTTGTTGATCAGGTCGATCAGCACGATCGCGTTGGTCACCACGATGCCGATCAGCATCAGCAGGCCCACCATGGCCGGCACGCCGAGGGCGGTGTCGGTGACCAGCAGGCCGATCAGCGCCCCGGTGGCGGCGAACGGGATCGAGCTGAGCAGGATCAGCGGCTGGACCAGGCTGCGGAACGTCGCCACCATGATCAGGAAGACCAGCACGATGGCCAGCAGCATGGCCACGCCGAGCTCGCGAAAGGCCTCGGCCTGGTCATCGCTCGCCCCGCCCAGGTCGATGGTCACCCCGGCCGGCACGCCGGGCAGACCGTCCAGCCGGGACTGCACGGTCTGGGTCAGCGCGCCGAGGTCCTCGACGTCCGGCGTGGCCGTCAGGGTCACCGCGCGGATGCCGTCGATCTGGGTCACCGCGCTCGGCGTCTGCTCGGTCGACACCTTGGCGATGGCCGACACCCGGATCGGCTCCGCCCGGACGTCGGCGATGTCGCCCTGCTCCTCCGCCAGTTCGGACTGCGCGTCGGCCAGCTCTTCCTGCTCCTCGCCGAGCGCCTTCTGCTCGTCGCCCAGGTTCTCCTGCTCGTCGGCGAAGTCCTCCTGCTGGGCCCGCTGTTCCGCGCTCTCGTCAGCCTGCTCCTCGGCCGCGTCGATCTGCTCGTCCAGCTGTTCGACCTGGGCGGCACCCTGGGCCACCGCCTGCTGCAGGGCGGTGACCTGCTGCTGCCACCGGGCCGCCGCCTGCTGCGCGGCGAGCTGGTCCTGCGTCACCGGGACCGGGGTCACCCCCGGCGGCGGTGGGGCCGGAGCCGGCGGCGGAGAGTCGAGCAGCACCTGCAACCGGGCCCGGTTGTCAGCGAGGTTGTCCTGCGCCGCGTTCCGCGAGCGGCGCAGTTCGGCCCGCTGGTCCGCGGCGGCCTCGACCGCCTTGTCCTGCTGGTCCTCGGCGGCGTCGGCCTGCCGGTCGGCCAGGTCCTCCTGGCGGTCGGCCAGATCGTCGCCCTCCTCCGACAGCTTGTCGCCCCGCTCGGTCAGTGCGTCTCGCTTGTCCTCCAGCCGGTCGGTCGCCCGGTCCGTGGCCTGCTGCTGCTGCAGCTGGCTGACCGGAAGCTCGAGCGCGGCGATCTGCTTCGGGCTGGCCTCGTCGGCCTCCTGCGGGCGAACCAGAATGTCGCGGCTCTCGCCCTGCAGCACGATGGTGCCCACCTCGGTGCCGCGGAGCGCGTTGGCGATCGCCTGGCCGACCTCGGCCTGGGTGAAGCCGAGGTCGGCGGCCTTGCGCTTGTCCACATCGACCCGCAGCAGCGGCCGCTGCTCGCTCAGGTCACTGCTGACGTCGACCAGGCCCGGCGTGGTACTGAGCGTGGTCTCGACCCGCTCGGCGGTGGCCTGGAGGTCCTCCGGGTCGTCGCCGGTGACCGTGATCTGCAGGTCGTTGCTGGTGCCGGTGTTGATCGATCCCACCTCGACTTCGCCCGCCGCGTCGTCCAGCTCGGTGAACGCACTCTCCAGCTCGGCCAACGTGGCGTCGTACGCGTCTTCGCCGGTCAGGCTGACGAACATCGACGCCCGGTTGCTCCCGCCCTGACCGATGGTGGTCAGGTACTCCTTGACCCCAGGGCTGGCGGCCAGGATCGCCTCGACCTGGGCGGCGGCGTCGCTGGTCGTGCTGAGCCGGGTGCCCAGCGGCAGCTCCTGGTCGATCTGCAGGGTGGTCTTGTCTGCGAATGACTCCAGGAAGTCGGTCTTCAGCAGACCGGTCGAGGCTACGGTGGCCACGAAGATCACCAGGGCGGTCGCTGCGCTGATCAGCGGCCGACGGAGGACCAGGTTCAGCACCGGCAGGTAACCGCGTTGCAGCCGGGTCACGTCGTCCTCATCATGGGCCCGGCCGTTGGCCGCCCGGGCGGCCGACCGCTTGGCCGAGCTGAGGAACCAGTACGCCAGCACCGGCACGATGGTCAGCGAGACCAGCAGCGACGCGGTGAGCGCGATCGCCACTGTGGTGGAGAAGGGCCGGAACAGCTCCCCGGTGATGCCCGACACCACCGCCACCGGGAGGAAGACCGCCACGGTGGTCAAGGTGGAGGCGGTCACCGCCCCGGCCACCTCGCGGACGGATGCCACGATGTCGCCTTGTGACAGCGGGTTCGGGCCGGTGTCGCGCCGTTTGATGTTCTCGATCACCACGATGGAGTCGTCGACCACCCGGCCGACGGCGACCGTCATCGCGGCCAGGGTGAAGATGTTCAGCGAGTAGCCGCCGACCTGCAGCCCGATCAGGGCGATCATCAGCGACAGCGGGATCGAGATCGCGGTGATGATCGTCGACCGCAGCGACTGCAGGAAGACCAGGATGATCAAGACGGCGAAGGCCAGGCCGAGCGAGCCCTCCACGGCCAGGTCCTCGATGGACTGCTCGATGGAAGGTGCCTGATCGAAGACGACCTGGATGGTGGCGTTCTGACCCAGGCCGGCGGCGATGTCCGGCAGCCGCTCGGTGATCTGGTGGGAAATCTCGACGGCGTCGGCGTCGGTCTCCTTGAGGATGTTCACGCTGAGGGCGGGCCGGCCGTCGGAGCGGGCGATCGTGGTCGCCTCCACCGACTCAACCTTCACCGCGGCCAGCGTGCCCAGTTGCACCGGTCCGTCCGGCGCCGGGATCCACCAGCCGGCGACCTCTTTGGCCGCGGTGGTGGTCCGGCCGACCTGGATGGCCAGCTCGATGTCCTTGTCGAAGCTGTTGCCGGCCGGCACCACCTGGGCCTGCGCCTGCACCGCCTGGGTGACCGCGGCCGCGTTCACGTCGTACCTGCGCAGCTCGGCCGGCCGCAGGGTCACCACCAGTTCGGTGACGTCCTGACCGGATACCTGCACCTGGCGTACGCCCTCGATCCCGGACAGCTGAGGCACCACGGTGTCGTCGACCTGCCGGGCCAGCTCGTCCAGCGGTGCGTCGGAGGCCACCCCGAGCACCAGCACCGGGATGTCGTCGGTGCTGCCGGCGAGCACCTCATACTCCACTGAGTCGGGCAGTCCGGCCGCCACCCCGTCGGCGGCGCTGCGGATGTCACCGAGCACCTCGTCGTTGTCCAGCCCGTAGGTCCACTCCACCGTCAGCGTGGCCAGCCCGTTGAGCGACTGCGACCGCACCTTGGTCACACCGGACACCCCGCTGATGGCCTGTTCCAGTGGCGTGGCTACCTCGTCGGCCACCAGTTCGGGCGCCGTGCCCGGGTAGGTGGCGGTGAGGATCGCGGTCGGGACCTGGGTCGAGGGCAGCAGCTCCTGACGAAGCGAGAGGGTGGACATGACGCCGAAGACCACGATGGCGATGGTCACCATGCCGACGATCAGTCGGTTGGCCAGGCTCAGCCTGGTCAGCTGGGTCATGACGGACTCGTTTCTTTGTCGCAGGCCGGGGCTGGGCGCAGTCGGTCCCAAAACTAGCGGGGCCCGGCAAGGGCGCCTGTGACCGCTCTCAGCCGCCGAAGTCGCTGGCCGCGCGCTGGGCCTGGGCCAACCACTCCCGGTACGTCGCCGCCGACTGGGCAGCCTCCCGTGCGGCGCGGGAGTCCCCGCGGGCCTCGGCCTTCGCCGCACGCTGC
>DASQUF010000220.1:0-7631 GCA_035641435.1 Propionibacteriaceae bacterium
TGGCACCGACGGGGTTGCCGACGACCGCTACCTGTTCGCCCGGCTGGCCACCGACCAGGTGGGGGGCTCGCACGGGTTCTCCGGCGTGATGAACTCCACGCTGCCTCGCAAACGGCTGATCGCCCACGTGCTGCTGCGCGACGACGAGGGTCGGGTGCTGCTGTGCGAGACCCAGTTCAAGACAGACTGGGAGCTGCCCGGCGGGATCGTCGAGCCGGGTGAGTCACCCAGGCTGGGCGCCATCCGGGAGGTGCACGAGGAGCTGGGCGTGACCTGGCCGATCGGCCGGCTGCTGGTCGCGGACTGGATGCCGCCGTACCTGGGTTGGGAGGACGCCATCGAGATGATCTTCGACGGCGGCCGGGTGACTGAGGCCCAGCTGGCCGAGTTCGTGCTCCAGCCGAGCGAGATCCGCCGGGTGATGTTGTGCACCCTGGACGAGGCCGCCGTGCTGGTCACCCCTCTCGCCCATCGCCGGCTGGCCCTTGCCGCCGGGCTGGGGCCCGGCCAGATGGCCTACACCGAGGACGGCGCCCCGCCGGCCGAGGTGCCGTAGGCCGGCCGCCTCAGCGCTCGAGCTCGAGCCGCACCGTCGGCAGCGCGATCAGCAGCACATTCTCCGGGCAGGCCAGCGTGGCCTTGCCCCGCGGAGCGATGACCTGCCCGATCGACGCCATCGGCAGATCCTGCTTCTGGTCACCGGACTGCAGAGTGCCCTGGCCGCTGGCCTCGGCGATGGTGAAGCTCATCTCGCCCCCATCCGGCTGGTAGGTGCCGGACACGGTGCCGTCGACGGTGAGACTGGCCGACTCCCCGGCCAGGTTGACCGCGAACGGCCGCTGGCCCTTTCCGACCAACGTGTAGCGGCCGTTGTCGAAGGCGACGGTCACGTCGCCACCCTGCCCGGTGCCGTACGTCGACTGCTCCCCCAGGCCGACGAACCGGACCAGCCGCCAGGTGCCGGTCAGACAGTTCGCCCCGGGGACCAGGGTCGAGGTGCCGTCCGGGGTTTGGCTGGGCGTGCTCGCGGGGCTCGAGGCCGGCGTGGACGGGGCGACCAGCGATGGCGACGCGGGGGACATGGGCGGTGCCGAGGCCGATGGCGTCAGCGTCGGCCCCTCGGCGCCACCGCTCGTGCACCCGGCCAGGAGGATCAGTACCGTCGTGGCCACCAGGCCCGCCCCTCTGCTCACGTCGGCCCACCGTAGCCGACCGGACCAGAAACGGGAGCGACCAACCACAAGGTCGGCGCCGTGGCCGAGCGCTCGGTCAGAACAGCGCGGTCATCAGATCCCGGCGGGCCTTGAGCACCCGGGGGTCGGCGTTGCCGACCGTCTCGAACAGCTCGAGCAGCCGGACCCGGACCTGGTTCCGCTCCTCGCCGGACTTCGTCTTGATCAGCCTGATCAGGCGGTCGAACGCGGCCTCGACCTGCCCGGTGACCATCTCCACGTCGGCGGCATCCAGCTGGACTCCGACGCTGTCGTCGGCCCGAGCCGCCGCGAGCACGACCTGGGGGTCGAAGCGGGTTCCCCGGGCGAACAGCCCAGCCTGGGCCTTGCCCACCTGGGCCTCGGCATCCCCCGGGTTGGCCGCCAGCAGCTTGTCGAACTCCGCCTCGGCCGCCGCGAAGTCACCCCGGGCCAGGGCCTCGTCCGCCGCCGCGAACCGCGGATCGACCACCGCCTCCTCCGCCGGATCTTCGGCCGAGGATGACGTGCCCACCGGCTCGGCCCGACCGACGATGCCGTTGGCCACCGCCGCCTTGAGCAGCTGGTCGATGGCGGCCTGCGCCTGATCGCGGGGCAGCACGCCCTGGAACAGCGGGGCGACCTGACCGTTGATCAGTGCGATCACGGTCGGCACCGCCTGTAGCCCGAGCGCCTGTACGATGCCGGGCGCGGTGTCCACGTTCAGCCGGGCCAGCAGGAACCTGCCGCCCGAGGAGTTGGCGATGTCGATCAGCGCGTCGGAGAGCTGCTGACCGGTGGCCACCCGCGGCGAGTAGAGCTCGACGACCACGGGGTGCTTGACCGACCGCCGGATGGTCTCGGCCTCGAAGTTCTGCTCGTTGACCTCGACGACGTACGAGCCCCCGCTCGGTGTCGCGGCGGCGGGGCCGGCACCCTGCTGTTGAGCCTTCTGCTTGAGGGCGGAGAGGTCGACCGCCCCTGGTCGGTTGAAGCTGGCGGAGGTCATGGGCTCCATCCTGTCAAAAGCCGTCACCTACCCCGGGCACCGGCCAGCATGAGGTCGACCAGTGCGCGGGCGCGCTCGTCACTGGTCTCGATGCCACAGACGGCGTCCATGTGCATCGGGTTTGCCACGGCCTGCCAGAGCAGCCCGGGCTCCACGTCCGCCCGCAGCGTCTGGTCGGCCATACCCTGCTGGATCACCGGGATCACAGTGGCGTACCGGGCGGCGAAGAAGTCGCGGACCACCTCAGACATCTCGGGGTCGTTCGCGCAGGCGGCCAGGGCGGCCCGCAGGAGGTTGCGTCCCGGGCCGGCGCGTAGCGACCGCGCCACCTGGACGGCCGCGTCCCGCAGGTCGGCGACCGCGTCGCCCGTCGCCTGAACCACGACGGTGGCGTCCGCGAGCCGCCCCACGGCGGCGGCGACCAGCTGGGGCTTGGTCTCCCAACGGCGGTAGATGTTGCTCCGGTGCACCCCGGCCCGCTCCGCCACCTCCTCGACCGAGATCGCGAAGCCGCGCTCGCCGAGCAACGCCACCGTGGCGTCCAGGATGCTGGCCTCCACCGCGGCGCCGCGGCGATGGGCCACCGGCTTGGCCGCCATCATCGGTCGGCGGTCGCTCGAGCAACCAGGGACTCGTTGAGGCCAACGAACGCCTGCGGCGTCCCGGTCAGCAGCTTCCGGAAGAACGGCGTCAGCGGCGACTGGTCGGCCTGCAGGTCCACCTCGATGGTCTCCACCACCGCCAGCCGACCAGTCAGCCGGCGGACGAAGGGGTTCCACTGCGGGTAGGCCCCGGTGTCGGTCAGCACGGCCCAGGTCCGCTCCGCTGGCGCTGGGACCTCGGTGGTGGCGGTGATCTCGACCCGGAAGAGGCGTACGTCGACGGCGACGGTGGTGGTGGTCATGGCTGCTCCCGAAAAGGCTGACGAACGATGACGACAACTGTCGCGATACGAATCGTGGCCTCATCCGATGGTGCATTGCAACATCTGTCGCGTTAACTCCCGTGGTGCGGATCAGTGTCGTTCGGCAGAATGACAGCCATGGCTCACCCTCGCGCCGGCCAGCCGGCCCAGCCCGAAGACCTCATCGACGTCGACGCGGTCCTCAGCGCGTACTACGACAAGACACCCGATCCGGCCAACCCGGACCAGCAGGTGGTGTTCGGCACCTCCGGCCACCGCGGCTCGAGCCTGGACACCGCCTTCAACGACCTGCACATCGCGGCCACGACGCAGGCGATCGTGGAGTACCGCGCGTCGCAGGGGGTGACCGGCCCGCTCTACCTGGGCAAGGACACCCACGCGCTGTCCAAACCGGCCTGGACCACAGCCATCGAGGTGCTGCTGGCCAACGACGTGACGGTGTGCTGCGAGGGCGACGAGGACTACACCCCGACCCCGGCGATCTCCCGGGCCATCGTGGTGCACAACGCCAACGCGGACGACAACAACACCGCCGACGGGATCGTCGTCACCCCGTCGCACAACCCGCCGCGGGACGGCGGCTTCAAGTACAACCCACCGCACGGCGGACCGGCCGACTCCGACGCGACCGGTGCCATCGCGGCCCGGGCCAACGCCTTGATGGCCGATCCGGCCGGGATCCGACGGAAGCCGTTCGACGCGGTGAGCGGTGACCTGAACCGCTTCGACTACCTCGGGGCGTACTGCGAGGACCTGGTCAACGCGCTCAACCTGAGCGCGGTCCGGGAGGCTGAGGTGCACATCGGCGCCGACCCGATGGGCGGGGCGAGCGTGCAGTACTGGGGCTACATCGCCGAGCGCCTGGGCATCGACCTCACCGTGGTCAACCCCAAGGTCGACCCGCGGTGGTCGTTCATGACCCTGGACACCGACGGCAAGATCCGGATGGACTGCTCCTCGCCGAACGCCATGGCCTCGCTGATCGGCAACAAGGACGCGTACGACATCGCCACCGGCAACGACGCTGACGCCGACCGGCACGGCATCGTCACCCCGGACTTCGGGCTGCTCAATCCCAACGCCTACCTCGCCGTCGCCATCTCCTACCTGTACGCCAACCGTCCCGGCTGGCGGGGCGACGCCGGCATCGGCAAGACCCTGGTTTCGTCCTCGATGATCGACCGGGTCGCCGAGGACCTGGGCCGGACGCTGGTCGAGGTGCCGGTCGGCTTCAAGTGGTTCGTGCCGGGCCTGCGCAGCGGCGAGATCGGCTTCGGCGGCGAGGAGTCCGCCGGCGCCTCGTTCTTGGCCCTGAACGGCAGCACCTGGACCACGGACAAGGACGGCATCCTGCTCGCCCTGCTGGCCAGCGAGATCAAGGCGGTGACCGGCAAGTCGCCGAGCGAGCTCTACGCGGAGCTGACCGCTCAGCACGGCGACCCCGCCTACGCCCGCGTAGACGCACCGGCCAACCGCGAGCAGAAGGCCAAGCTGGGCAAGCTGGACCCGTCGGCGGTGAGCGCCACCGAGCTGGCCGGCGAGCCGATCACGGCCAAATTGACCAGCGCCCCGGGCAACGGTGCCGCGATCGGTGGGCTCAAGGTCACCACCGAGTCGGCCTGGTTCGCCGCCCGGCCGTCCGGGACCGAAGACGTTTACAAGATCTACGCCGAGTCGTTCCGCGGTCCCGACCACCTCGCCGAGGTGCAGGCCGCCGCCCGCGAGGTGGTGGCCGCCGCTCTCGAGTGATCTCCGGTGCTGCCGACCTGGTCTCGAAGAATGCCGGACGAGGTCGCGGCCGACCTGGACGACCGAGCCGCCTGGTTCGAGAGCCAGAACGCCCTGCCACAGTGACCGGTGCCACACCGGTACCGGAAGGTTCGGGAACTCCCCGGCGTTGATCTTGGTGATGTCCGCGACCACGCTCACCCGCCCCACCACCTCCGCCCGACTCTGGGTGCCCAAGCAGGTTCTGATCACCCGGTCCGCCGCCGAGCAGCCGTACGCGGCTGAGATCATTCGGCGCTGCGAGGCCGCCGGCGCGACCAACATCGAGGTGCTGCCCGGCGACCGGCTGACCGGGCTGGCGGCCGGCACCGGGCGCGAGGCGTACGCGCGGGCCAAGAGCACGCTCGCCGTGGTGGTGGCGCCGCCCAGCGTGCGCAAGCCGCAGCCCATCCCGCCCAGCGCAGACTGGCGCATCGACTTAGCCCGGGGCTGCCCCGCCCACTGCCAGTACTGCTACTTGGCCGGCTCCCTCTCCGGACCCCCGATCACCCGGGTCTACGCCAACCTCGACGAGGTGCTGGACGGTATGGCCACTCACGCCGGGCGAGGCACGGTGACCAGCGGCACGGCCGCCCGTGGGCATGAGGGCACGACCTTCGAGCTGTCCTGTTACACCGACCCCCTGGGCATCGAGCATCTGACGGGCGCGCTCGCTACGGCGGTCTCCCGGGTCGGCGCGGGAGCCTACGGGCCGGACGTCGCGCTGCGCTTCACCACCAAGTTCGCTGTCCTCGGCGACCTGCCCGACCTCGACCACCAGCGCCGCACCCGCGTCCGGTTCTCGGTCAACGCGGCGGCCGTGGCCCGGCGGTTCGAGGGCGGCACCAGCCCTACCCCGGACCGGCTGGCCGCGCTCCGCACACTGGCCCTGGCCGGGTATCCGGTCGGGCTGACCATCGCGCCGGTGATGCCCGTCCCCGGCTACGCCGACGAGTACGGCACCCTGCTGGAGCAGGTCGCCACGGCGCTGCACGGCGTACCGGACCTCGACCTGACGGCCGAGATCATCACCCACCGCTTCACCCCGGCCAGCAAGGACGTGTTGCTGTCGTGGTACCCGCAGACCAAGCTCGAGATGGATGAGGACCAACGCAGCCAGAAGCGCTCGAAGTTCGGCGGGGTCAAGTATGTCTACCCGCGAGCGGTGATGGCCGAGCTGCGTTCCTGGTTCGAGACCGCCCTAGCCGAGCGGCTGCCCGCCGCCACCCTGCTCTACTGGACCTGAACCCGATGTCACCGAACTGCGCTGGCCACCGAGGGCCTCGATATCGCTGAGCACGGCGACGGGCGTGTCGCTGCGGGGCGACCACCAAGAGGTGCTCGCCGGCCCCGACCAGCTCCACGACCGGCCGCACCGGAGTGCTGTCCCCACCGACCACCACCACGTGCTGGGCCAGCGAGGCGGCGGAGTCGCTGGGCCATGCCAGTCATGCTAGGGCGGGTGGCGAGGGCATCAGCGTTCCGTGCCGCGGTCCTCAGAAGCGCGCCGGTTCGGTGTACTCCCCCCACTCGGCCCGCAGCCCGTCGCAGATCTCGCCCAGCGTGGCCTCCACCCGGGCAGCGGCCAGCATCGGCTCGATCAGGTTCGCCTCGGTGCGCGCCGCTGCGACGAGCTCGCCCAGGGCGCTCCGGACGGCCGCCTCGTCCCGGGCAGCCCGCCGCTCGGCCAACGCCGCGCACTGCTCGGCCTCCACCTCGTGGCCGACCCGCAGAATGTCCAGCGACCCACTCACGGTCGAGGTGTGCACGTTCACCCCGACGATCCTCTTGTCGCCCTTCTCCAGCTCGGTCTGGTAGCGGAACGCCGCGTCGGCGATCTGGCCGGTGAACCAGCCCTCCTCGATACCCAGCAGGATGCCGGAGGTCATCGGCCCGATCGGGTGCTCGAGCGTCCCGCGACCAAGCCCCTCGATCCGGGCGAAGACCGCCTCGGCCTCGGCCTCCATCGCATCGGTGAGCGACTCGACGTACCAGGAGCCGCCGAGCGGGTCCGCCACGTTGGCCACGCCGGTCTCCTCGGCCAGCACCTGCTGCGTCCGCAGCGCAACCTCGGCCGACTCCTCCGTCGGTAGCGCGAGGGTCTCGTCGAACGCGTTGGTGTGCAGCGAGTTGGTCCCGCCGAGCACGGCCGCCATCGCCTCGACGGCGGTCCGCACCACGTTGTTGTAGGGCTGCTGAGCGGTCAGCGACACCCCTGCCGTCTGGGTGTGGAAGCGCAGCCACTGCGCCCTGGGGGTGGTGGCTCCGTAGCGGTCCCGCAGCCAGCGCGCCCAGATCCGTCGCGCTGCCCGGAACTTGGCGATCTCCTCGAAGAAGTCGATGTGGGCGTCGAAGAAGAAGCTGAGCCCGGGCGCGAACTGGTCGACGTCCAGCCCCCGGGACAGGCCGAGCTCGACGTAGCCGAACCCGTCGGCCAAGGTGAAGGCGAGCTCCTGGGCAGCCGTCGAGCCAGCCTCGCGGATGTGGTAGCCCGAGACGCTGAGGGGCTTGTACGCCGGCACCCGCTCCGTGCAGTACTCCATCAGGTCCCCGATCAGCCGCAGGTGCGGCTCCGGGGCGAACAGCCACTCCTTCTGGGCGATGTACTCCTTGAAGATGTCGGTCTGGAGCGTGCCGTTGAGCGCACCCGGGTCGACGCCCTGACGCTCGGCTGCGACGACGTACATGCAGAAGATCGGCACCGCTGGTCCGCTGATGGTCATCGAGGTCGTGACGTCAC
>DASQUF010000221.1:0-7558 GCA_035641435.1 Propionibacteriaceae bacterium
CTGGGCTTGACCACCACGGTGTTCCCCGCGGCGATGGCTATGGGATAGAACCACATAGGCACCATGGCCGGGAAGTTGAACGGGCTGATGATCCCAACGACCCCCAAGGGCTGGCGCACCGAGTGCACGTCCACCTTGGTCGAGGCATTCTCGGTGAACCCGCCCTTGAGCAGGTGCGGGATGCCGCAGGCGAACTCGACGACCTCCTGGCCGCGGGTCACCTCGCCCAGCGCGTCGGAGAGCACCTTGCCGTGCTCGGCGGTGATGATCGCGGCCAGCTCGTCCTTGCGGGCGTTCAGCAGCTCGCGGAACGCGAACAGGATCTGGGTCCGTTTGGCCAATGAGGTGTCTCGCCAGCGCGGAAAGGCCGCCGCCGCCGCGGCGACGACCGACTGCACGTCCTCCTCGCCAGCGAAGGCCACCTGCGCCGTGACCTCCCCCGTCGCCGGGTTGGTCACGTCGCCGAAGCGCCCGCCGGAGCCCTCGTACGGGGCCCCGTTCTTCCAGTGATGCACTGTGCTCGCCATCGTCAGTTCCTGCTCTCTCTCCTCGCAGTTTCCCGGGTCTACCCGGGAAACCGGCACTGGGCCCGCGATACTTCATGGGTAAGGCGACAGTCTCCAAGGTTCACCCGGGAAACTGCCGGGGCGCGTTCGGCGGTCCGCGTCATGGTCGCGCCGCTTCCAGGTCCGGCGCGGTGATGCCCGGCTCGGGCTCAGCGAGAGGGCGCCGCTCCAGCCGTACGTCGACCTTGGCCCCGGTGCGCACCGCCTCGACCCCGGCTTCGCAGACCGCGACCGCCGCGTACCCATCCCAGGCGCCCGGCCCGTCGATGGTGCCGGTGCGCGCCGCGTCCACCCAGCGCTGCAGCTCGATGTCGTACGCCGTGCCGAACCGTTGCACGAAGCCCGGGGCGATCGCCCCGCCCCAACGGCCGTCGGCGGACTTGAGCTGTAGGTTCTGGTCCAGCCCGATGGTGGCGATGCCCTGCTCCCCCACCACCTCGGTGCGCACCTCGTAGCCCACCTGACTGCGCACGTACACCTCGTCGGTGACGATCCGCCCGGACGTCGTCTCGAAGACCACCAGCATCGGGTCCGACACTCCCGCCGGCGCCCGGGACGTCGCCACGCCGCGCACCACCTGGACCGAGGCGATCTCCTCATCCAGCAGGAAGCGGGCAACGTCGACCTCGTGCACAACGCAGTCGCGGATCATGAACTCGGAGTTGAAGTGGTCGGCCACCGCCGGGTTCCGGTGGGTGCAGTGCACCATCAGCGGGTTACCGAGGCCGCCCGACGTGATCAGCTCGTGCAGCGCTACGTACTCCGGGTCGAACCGGCGCATGAACCCGACCTGCACCAGCGGCCGGCCGAGGGCGGCTTCCTTCCTGACGATCGCGTACGCCGACGCCACGTCGGTGGTCAGCGGCTTCTCGCACAGCACGGGGACGCCGGCGTCCAGACAGGCATTGACCTGGGCGTCGTGCGCGTCGCCGGGCGACGCGATCAGGACGGCGTCCACCTCGGCGTCGTGGATCGCCGCGAGCGGATCGGCCACGGAGCGGGCGCCGATGGCCCGGGCCATCGACTCGGCCTTGTCGGACAGGAAGTCGTTGACCACGACGACTCGGGAGCCGCGGACCCGCCGGGTCAGGGCGTCCACGTGGAAGGAGCCCATCAGGCCGAGGCCGAGGACGGCGATCCGGAGCTCCGGCCCATTCGACGAGCTCAGGACAGCGCCTTCGACACGGTCAGGACGCAGTGCTCCGGGCTCTGGGCGCATTCCGTTCACGAGCGGCTCCCCAGGTCGATCGGCGCCGAGCTGCACGATGCCAGGTAGGTCCGGGTGCGCTTGGCGATGGGCAGCGGCAGGTCCGGCGCACACGGGTAGAGGTCGTGCTCGATGATCCCCTGCAGGTCCCGGTCGAGCGCGGCCAGCGCGTCCAGCAGCGGTCCCATCTCCGGCACGCCCAGCGGCGGCTCGACCATCACGCCCATCCGCACCGCCTCAGGAAAGGACAGGTTGCGGTCCAGCACGTAGGAGACGATCTCCGGGTTGACCTGCTTGAGGTGGACGTAGCCGATCCGGTCCGGGTACTTGCTGATCAGCTCCAGGCAGTCCCCACCGTAGTAGGCCACGTGGCCGGTGTCCAGGCACAAGTTGACGTACTCCGGGTCGGTGCCGGCGAGGAACCGCTCGATCTCCGGCTGGTAGCCGACGTGGCTGTCGGCATGGGAGTGGAACTGTACGTGGAGCCCGTACTCCTCGAGGATCCGCCGGCCCAGCTCATCGGTATCCGACGTCAGCTTGTCCCACTGTTCGTCGGTGAGCTCGGGGTCCTCCTTCGGCGCGCCGGTCTTGTGGTGCCGCCACGGCTCCGGGATCACCACCAGGTGCTCACCGCCCACCGCCCGGGTCAGGGCCGCCACGTCGGTGACCTGCTTCCAGGTGTAGTCCCAGGAGTCGGGCAGGTGCAGGTGAGAGAACACGGTTCCGGCCAGCACGCTAAGCCCGTGCTCGTCCATCGCCTCCTGCAGCTCAGCCGCGTCGCTGGGCAGGTAGCCGTACGGACCGAGCTCGATCGCCTCGTAGCCCGCCTCGGCCACCTCGCGCAGGAAGGTGCTCGCGGGAACCTGTTCGGGGTCGCTGGGGAACCAGACGCCCCACGAGTCCGGGGCGGTCCCGATGGTCAGCTTGCCGGGCAACGTTGCTCCTTTGCGCTAGTCGACGGGGGTGAGGAGAGGCCGCTGGGTCTGCTTGTGCTGCTCGTACGTTGTCCGCGCGGCCTGGGTGGACTCCAGGGTGGAGGTCGCGCTGACCGGCACATCCCACCACGACTCCGAGTCCGGCGCCCCGACGAGCGGGTCGGTCTCGACGTAGATCACCATCGGCTTGTCGGCTGCCTTGGCCGCCTTCACCGCGTCGGCGAACTCCGCCACGGTGCTCGCCTTGATCACCTCCAGGCCGAAGCTGGCCGCGTTGGCCGCCAGGTCCAGCGGCAGCTGGTCCCCGTCCAGCCGTCCGGTATCGGCGTTCCGGTAGCGGTAGCGGGTGCCGAACCGCTGCGAGCCGAGCGACTCCGACAGAGCGCCGATCGAGGCGAAGCCGTGGTTCTGCACCAGCACGGTGATGACCTTGATGCCCTCCTGGACCGCGGTGGCCAGCTCGGTCGCCATCATCAGGTAGGACCCGTCCCCGACCATCACGAACACATCCCGGTCCGGGCAGGCCAGGCGTACGCCGAGGCCGCCGGCCACCTCGTAGCCCATGCACGAGTAGCCGTACTCGACGTGGTAGCCCTTGGCGTCCCGGGTCCGCCACAGCTTGTGCAGGTCGCCGGGCATCGAGCCGGCGGCGCAGACCACCACGTCGCGCGGGTCGGACAGCTCGTTGACCATCCCGATCACTTCGCCCTGGGTGAGCAGACCGTCCCCTCCCGAGGTCGCCGGCTGGTAGGCCTTGCTGACCTTCTCGTCCCAGTCGGCGTTCAGCTCGGAGTAGGTGGCAACGTAGCTGCCGTCGACCCGGTAGCCCTCCAGCAGCGGGAGCAGCGCGGTCAGCGCCTCCCGGGCGTCGGCGACCACACTGAGCCCGGCGTGCTTGACCGCGTCGAGCGCGGCGACGTTGACATTCACGAACGTCACCTCCGGGTTGGCGAACGCCGTCCGGCTGGCGGTGGTGAAGTCGGAGTAGCGGGTGCCGATGCCGATCACCACATCGGCGTCCCGGGCGACCGCGTTGGCCGCCGTGGTACCGGTGGAGCCGATCGCGCCCAGACACTGCGGGTGGTCGTAGACCAGCGTGCCCTTACCCGCCTGCGACTGGCCGACCGGGATGCCGGTGGCCTCGGCCAGGGCGGCGAGCGCCTCGGTAGCGCCGGCGTAGTGCACCCCGCCACCGGCCACGATCAACGGCCGCCGGGCCCTGCGGATGATCGCGGCCGCCTTGGCCAGGATCGCTGGCTCGGGCAGCGGACGGGCGCGGTGCCAGACCCGGCGAGCGAACAGCTCGACCGGCCAGTCGTGCGCTTCGGCCTGCACGTCCTGCGGGAAGCAGACGGTCACCGCACCGGTCTCGGCCGGGTCGATGAGCACCCGCATCGCGCCCAGCATCGCGGCCGGCAGCTGCTCGGGCCGCCAGACCCGGTCGAAGTACTTGGAGACGGGGCGGAACGCGTCGTTGACCGTGAGATCCCCGGCGTAGGGCTGCTCGAGCTCCTGCAGCAGCGGCGATGCGGACCGGTCGGCGAAGGTGTCCGCCGGCAGCAGCAGCACCGGCAGCCGGTTGATCGTGGCCAGGGCCGCGCCGGTGACCATGTTGGTCGCGCCGGGGCCGACGCTGGTCGAGATGGCGTACGTCTGTCGGCGGTCCTTCATCCGCGCGTACGCGGCGGCGGTGTGCACCATGGCCTGCTCGTTGCGGCCCAAGATGTACGGCAGGGCCTCAGGATCCTCCAGCTCGGCTTGGAGCAAGGCCTGGCCGATGCCGGCCACGTTGCCGTGACCGAAGATGCCGAAGCAACCGGCGAAGAGCCGCTGCTCGACGCCGTCGGACTCGGAGTACTGCGCGGCCAGGAACTTCACGAGGGCCTGGGCGACGGTCAGGTTCACGGTTCCGCTAGACATCGGCATTCCTCTCCGCGGTGAGTCGGGGGTCCACGGGCTGGTTGGCCCAGGTGCTCCGCACCCAAGCCTGCTCCGGATGGTCGGTGATCCGCCAGGCCCGCTCGGGACCGGGGCCGGCCATCACATTCAGGTAGTACATGTCGTGACCGGGCGCGGCCGCGGCCGGACCGTGCCAGCCGTAGGGCACGAGGATGGTGTCGCGGTCGCGGACCTCCTCGCACAGGTCGATCTCGTGGCCGGGCGAGGAGGAGGTGCGGAACAGGCCGAGACCCGGCTCGCCGTTCGGGCCGGCAGCGATCTCGAAGTAGTAGATCTCCTCGAGCACCGACTCAGAGTCGCTGTGCTCGTCGTGCTTGTGGGCCGGGTAGGACGACCAGTTGCCGCCGGGCGTGATCACCTCGCAGGCGATGATCGCCCCGGCGGGCAGCGCGTCCGGGGTGCCGAAGTTGCGGACCTGGCGGCTGCACTGCCCCGCCCCGCGCAGCTCCACCGGCACATCGGCGGCGGACAGCCGGCGCGCGGGGAAGGACTCCTGGGTACGGGCCCCGCAGAGGGCGAAGCGCCCACCCTGGGCGCTGGCCAGGACCACCTCGGCGTCGCGGCCGACGTAGGCCACGTCGGTCGGCCCGGCGAACACGTCGGTCCGTCCGGCCAGGTCGAACTGCTCCTCGCCCGCGGTGACCCGGACCGCGCCGCTCAGTGGCACCACGATCACCTCGTCCGCCGCGGTGGCGAACCGGTGCTCACCCCCGGCGGGCAGCGCGACGATCCGCAACGAGGTGTGCGTCCAGCCGGCGGACTCCGGGGTCACGTCGACCCCATCGGCCGTGTTCAGAACCGTCATCGGACGAGTGACACCGCGGTGTCGACGGCCTGCGCGACGTCGTCATCGGCCGGGTAGAGCATGGTCCGGCCGACCACCAGGCCGCGGACGGACGGCAGGGACAGGGCGTCGCGCCACGCGGCGTACGTCTCCTCGGGTGACTCATCCGGGTCGCCACCGAGCAGGAGGGTGGGCAGCGTGGTCGCGTCCATCACCCGGGCCATGTCGGGCACCACCGGCAGCTTCAGCCAGGTGTACGCACTGGAGGCGCCCAGCCCCTGCGCGATGTGCACCGACCGGATCACGCCCTCCGGCGAGAGGTCATTGGCGATCTTGCCGTCCCGGTGGAGGGAGACGAACGGCTCGACCATGGCGATCCGCTCGGCCCGGTTGAGCTCGCTGACGGCCCGCCCGGTCAGCTCCAGGGTGGCCACGGTGCCCGGGTCGTCGAGGTTGATCCGGACCAGCATCTTGCCGCCGTCCAGCCCACTCTCGAGGACGCCGGCCACGTCGTAGCCGGTCTGCCGGTCGTCCATCTCGAAGACCGACCCCTGCAGGCCGCCCCGGTTCATCGACGCGAAGACCACCTTGTGCTCCAAGGCGCCGAGCAGCAGCAGGTCCTCGACGATGTCGGCTGTGGCCAGCAGGCCGTCCACCCCCGGGTGGGCCAGGGCGGTGACCAGCCGGTCGAGCAGGTCGGTGCGGCTGGCCATGGCGTACGGGTTGCCGCCTGCGCCCAGTGCCCCACGGGCCGGGTGGTCGCAGGCGATGATCATCAGCTTGCCGTCTTGGCCGAACGGCGACCGCCGCTGCCGGGTGGCCAGCAGGCGGCGGATCCGGCCGGGGTCGGTCGCACGGACCTCGTTCAGCTCGGCCACCCGGGTGACGAACCCGTCGGTGGCGATGGGGTCGGCGATCACGGCGCTCACTGCTGGCCCGCCTTGGCGTACCCGGACAGGTCGAGGCCGGCGTTGGGGTCGCCGCCGGCCAGCAGGGTCTCGATCTCGGCCAGGGTGGGCATCGCGGTCGAGCACTCGAGGCGGGAGGCGACGATGGCGCCGGCCGCGTTGGCGCCAGCCAGTGTCTTTTCCAGCGGCCAGCCGGACAGCAGACCATGGCACAGGGAGCCGCCGAAGGCGTCGCCCGCCCCCAGCCCGTTCAGCGGCGTGATCTCCAGCGGCGGTACGACCACCCGGGTGTTCGCGGTCCGGCCGAGCACTCCGCCCGGGCCCATCTTGACCACGGCCAGCTCGGCGCCCGCAGCCAGCAGCGCGTCGGCCGCCCGCTCCGGGTCGGACTCACCGGTGGCCACCTCGCACTCGGTGCGGTTGCCGACGGCTACGGTGATCTGCGGCAGTACCCGCTGGACCTGCTCCCGGGCCGCTTCGGCGCTGTCCCAGAACATCGGCCGGTAGTCCAGGTCGAGCACGGTGAACGGCTTGCGGGCCCGGGCCCCGAGGACAGCGTGGTGGGCGGCGCGGCTCGGCTCCTCGCTCAGCCCCGAGACCGACAGCCACATCAGCGCGGTGGCGCGGACGGCGTCGAGGTCGAGGTCGTCCGGTTGCACCTGCATGTCCGGGGCGGTGGGCCGGCGGTAGAAGTAGAGCGGGAAGTTGTCCGGCGGGAAGATCTCGCAGAAGGTGACCGGGGTCGCGTACTCCGTGCTCGTCACCACGAACCGGTCGTCCACCCCGAGCTCGCCCAGCGTGCGGCGGACGAAGCGGCCGAACGGGTCGTCACCCACCCCGGTGATGATGGCGGCCCCGCGACCGAGGCGGGCGGCCGCGACGGCCACGTTGGCGGTAGTGCCACCGAGGTACTTGCCGAAGGTTTCGACGTCCTCCAACCCGACCCCGGTCTGGAGCGGGTAGATGTCCACCCCGCTACGGCCGAAGGTGATCACCTCGAACGACGTCTCAGGCTGACCAGGACCGGGCACTCGAAAACGGTAGGCCCTGACCTCGCCCGCTGTCAATCTTTGTCCGGACAAATACCGCTCGTACGTGGGTGGTGCCTCTCACTCCCCCGAAAGTGGTCACAGACTGCAGGTTTCGGCGGTCGGAACCTGCAGTCTGTGACCACTTTCCAAGCAAGGGGCCAGGCTAGG
>DASQUF010000222.1:0-8270 GCA_035641435.1 Propionibacteriaceae bacterium
TGGGTGACCGGCTGGGCCGCGAGGAACCGAGGCATGGCTCCTATCCTCGCACCGGGTGGGCGCCGCAGGCGACGCGAGAAGCCCGCCCGAGACGTGACTCGGCCCCCCGCATCGCTGCGGGGGGCCGAGATCGTTGGTTACGGACGTGGTGGACCCGGAGGCCGAGGGGGGGTCGGCGTGGTGCTCTCGCGGCCGAACGTGGGCGACAGGCGGTCGCCGGTCTCCTTGGAGAACACGTGCACGTGCGACGGGTCGATCTTCAGCCGCACCGTCTCGCCGCGATGGGGCGGCGTCGTGCCATGGATCCGGGCGGTGATCTGCTGTGCTGTGATCAGCTCATCCTCCGCGATACCCGCCAAGGTGCCGTAGATGAAGGCGTCGGCGCCCAGCTCCTCGACCACGCCGATGTCCAGGCCGATACCTTCGCGCTGGTCCTCGCTCAGCTGGAAGTTCTCCGGCCGGATGCCCAGCACCAGCGTCTTCTCATTCCCGGCCTTGGCCAGGACCTCCCGTGACACCGGAACGGTGTAGTCACCGAGATGGACACCGTCGGAGGCCACCGGGCCCTCCATCAGGTTCATGGCCGGCGACCCGATGAACCCGGCCACGAACAGGTTCCGTGGCGAGTCGTAGAGGGCCAGTGGGGTGTCGCACTGCTGCAGGATGCCGGCCTTCATGACCGCCACCCGGTCGCCCATCGTCATGGCCTCGACCTGGTCGTGGGTCACGTAGACGGTGGTGACGCCGAGCCGGGTCTGCAGCGCGGCGATCTGGGTGCGGGTGGAGACCCGGAGCTTGGCGTCCAGGTTGGACAGCGGCTCGTCCATCAGGAACACCTGGGGCGAACGCACGATGGCGCGACCCATGGCGACGCGCTGCCGCTGGCCACCGGAGAGGGCCTTCGGCTTGCGGTTCAGGTAGTCCTCCAGGCCCAGCAGGTGGGCCGCTTCCTGAACCCGCTGCTGACGCTCGGTCTTGGGAACACCGGCCATCTTCAGCGCAAAGCCCATGTTGTCGCCCACGGTCATGTGGGGGTAGAGGGCGTAGTTCTGGAAGACCATCGCGATGTCGCGGTCCTTGGGCGGCAGGTCGGTGACATCCCGATCGCCGATGTGAATCGCCCCGGCGTTGATCTCCTCCAGCCCTGCGAGCATGCGCAGGGAGGTGGACTTGCCGCAGCCGGAGGGTCCGACAAGGACCATGAACTCGCCGTCGCCGATCTCGAGGTTGAGCTTGTCGACGGAGGGATGGTCGGCGCCGGGATAGACCCGGGTCGCCTCAACGAATGAAACAGTGGCCACGCCACACTTCCTTTCCACGGGCAGGTACGTGCCCGACGATCCGTAGTGGAAAATGCGCAAGGCCGGCGCGGCCTTGCGCTAAACCTGACCCTAGCGCAGATGATCTTCGAGCGGGAGGGGTCAGGTCGGCCGCTGGACGCCGGGCGGCCGGTCAACGCAGCTGGAGGGGCTCGCTGCCGTCGTCGGTGCCGAATTCGTCGACCACCGCGGTGACCTCCAGTCCCTGCAGCGTGACCGTCCCGCCGAACGTGGTCAGGAACGCGGTGTCGGCCGCGTCGCGGCCGGTGGCCACCCGGACCAGGCTCTGCCGCGGGGCGAGCCGAGTCGGGTCCACGACGTACCAGGCGCCGTCGACGTACGCCTCGCAGACCGCGTGGTACTCCATCGGGCTGAGCCCAGGGGCGAAGACGGCCGCCAGCCGGGCCGGCACGTTGAGGGCCCGGAGCAGTGCGATCGACAGGTGGCCGAAGTCCCGGCAGACGCCTTGGCGGCCCAGCAGCGTTCGCACCGCCCCGTCGGTCGGCAGGCTGGAGCCCGGCACATAGGTCAGCTTCCCGGCCACCCACTCGCTCACCGCCTCCAGCAGCTTCTGGTCGGCCAGCCCGCTGAACTCGCTGGCCGCGGTGGGGCCGAGGGTGTCGGACTCGCAGTAGCGGCTCGGGCGGAGGTAGGTGATCAGGTCGAAGTCGTCGACTGGGGCGGGGGCGGACTGCCCGCTGACCACGGCCCGGTAGTCC
Organism: Propionibacteriaceae bacterium; assembly: GCA_035641435.1. Lineage (GTDB taxonomy): Bacteria > Actinomycetota > Actinomycetes > Propionibacteriales > Propionibacteriaceae > Microlunatus. The sequence goes on from DASQUF010000222.1 coordinate 2,039, forward strand.
AAGGTCAGCAGGCCGGCGGGTGCGTCGAGGACGTGCAGCCGGTTTCCGGTGACGTCGACGAGCTCGGCGGGGGTCGCCGGCTCGCCGGCCGCGGTCACGACGAGTGACTCCTCGCGGCTCGGCACGCCCTGGGCCACGGCGATGGCCAGGACCAGCTTGGCCGGGCCGGCCAGCTCCAGGTCGAGGTGGGTGGTAACTGTCCGCTCCATGACACCATCCTCTGCCGCGTAGCGGCAGACCGCTCAACCGCCCGACGGAGGAGGGGTTGGGCGGAACATATATGGGTGGGCGCTTGCGCTCTCCACGCTTCGTCGCGCAGCGACAGACCGTCGCTTCGCGACGAGAAAGGCGAGGAGGGCTTCGCCCGCGCTCTTCTGTTCTGACCAACCAAGCCCTCCTTCGTCGGACGGTTGGTCAGCACTCGACGATGTTCACCGCCAGACCGCCGCGCGCGGTCTCCTTGTACTTCACGCTCATGTCCCGGCCGGTCTGCATCATCGTCTTGATGACCTTGTCCAGGCTCACCGTGTGCTGACCGTCACCGTGCAGGGCCAGCCGGGCGGCGCTGATCGCCTTGACCGACCCGACGGCGTTGCGCTCGATGCAGGGGATCTGCACCAGGCCGCCGACCGGGTCGCAGGTCAGCCCGAGGTGGTGCTCCATGCCGATCTCGGCCGCGTTCTCCACCTGCTCCGGCGTGCCTCCGAGCAGCTCCGCCAGGGCGGCCGCCGCCATCGAGCACGCCGTACCCACCTCGCCCTGGCAGCCGACCTCGGCGCCGGAGATGGACGCGGTCTGCTGGTAGATCGAGCCCAGCGCCCCCGCCACCAGCAGGAAGTCGGCGATGGTCGCGTCATCCGTCCCCGGCACGAAGGTGTACGCGTAGTGCAGCACGGCAGGGATGATGCCGGCCGCGCCATTGGTCGGGGCGGTGACCACCCGCCCGCCGGAGGCGTTCTCCTCGTTCACCGCGAGGGCCCACAGGGTGACCCAGTCCAACGCGCGCAACGGGTCGACCCCCGGTCCGAAGCCGGAGTCGGCGACCAGCCGGAGATACAGGTCCGCGGCCCGCCGGCGGACCTGGAGCCGGCCGGGCAGCACGCCCGGTGTGGCGCAGCCGTGCCGGACGCACTCCTGCATCACCTGCCAGATTCCGGCCAGCCCCGCGCGGACGTCCGCTTCGGGACGGCGGGCGCACTCGTTGGCCAGCGCCACCTCGCTGATCTTGAGGCCGTGCTCGGTGCAGATGTCCAGCAGCTCGGCGCCGGTCCGGAACGGGTAGGGCACCGGCGTCGGGTCGGGCTTCAGCTCCGGCTGCCCCGACCCGTCGTCGTCGAGGACGAAGCCGCCGCCGATGGAGTAGTAGGTGCGCTCGCTGAGCACCTCGTCGTCCGCGTACGCGCTGAATGTCATCCCGTTGGGATGGAACGGCAGCCGCCGCCGGCGGTGCAGGATCAGGTCGGCGTCGCTGTTGAAGGCGATCTGGGAGGTGCCGTTCAGCCGCAGCCGGCCGGATTCGACGATTTCCGCGGTCCGGGCCGGCCCGCGTACGACATCGACGGTCTCGGGGTCCTCGCCCTCGAGCCCCCAGAGGACGGCGTTGTAGCTGCCGTGCCCGTGTCCGGTCGCGCCCAGGGACCCGAAGAGCTCGGCGCGTACGCGGGTGGTCCGGTCCAGTTGGCCCTCGTCGGCCAGCGACCGGGCGAACCGGGCCGCCGCCCGCATCGGGCCTACGGTGTGAGAGCTGGACGGACCGATGCCGATGCTGAACAGGTCGAAAACGCTGACGGTCACAAGACCCAGTGTCCGCCCTGGTTCCCAATGCGGTGTAGAAGCCCTGCCGGCTCATACCCGGCAGGGCTGGAGGTCGTGCACATCCAGTCTCCGGGGATGGGGACGCCGAGACCCGGAGCGACACACCTCTGCCTTCTATGATCCCGACACGCCGTTAAAATCGGATGACACGCCGGGAACGAGAAATCGGCGAACCCGCCTCTTGCGGCGAGCGCGCAGCGGGAGTACAAGTGTCCCACGCCAACGCGGCGGGCTTCCGCCCGAGGCGAGGCGCCCGAAGCCCCGGTCAACTCATACTTGACCGGGGCTTCACCCATTTCAATGGTGCTGCGCTCGCTGTCCGCTCCTGCACTCGCCGCCGCGCTCCGGGCCGCTCGCGCAGCACGTGATGCGCCCTGAGCCTGTCGAAGGGCCGCTCGCGCATACGATCGGCGGGTGAAGGCGCTGGTGAAGTGTGCGCCGGGGCCGGGACTGGAGCTGCTCGACATCCCGGAGCCGACGGTGGGGCCGAGCGACGTGCTGGTCCGGGTACGGGCGACGGGGATCTGCGGCACCGACCTGCACATCGTGGACTGGGACGACTGGGCGGCGAGGAACGTGGCGACGCCGCGGACCGTCGGGCACGAGTTCGCCGGCGAGGTGGTCGAGGTCGGGGCGAGCGTGACCGACGTGCAGGTCGGTGACGTGGTGAGCGGGGAGGGGCACCTGGTCTGCGGGCGGTGCCGTAACTGCCGGGCCGGGCGACGCCACCTCTGCATCAAGACCCGGGGCATCGGGGTGCACGTCGACGGGGCGTTCGCGCAGTACGTCGCGCTGCCGTCGAGCAACGCGTGGGTGCACCGGCATCCGGTCGACTGGGCGGTGGCGGCCATCTTCGATCCGTTCGGCAACGCAGTGCACACCGCCCTGAGCTTCCCGATGCTCGGCGAGGACGTGCTGGTCACCGGGGCCGGCCCGATCGGGCTGCTGGCGGCGATGGTCAGCCGGCACGCCGGAGCCCGGCATGTGGTGATCAGCGACCTCAGCCCGCAGCGGCTCGCGCTGGCCGAGACCCTGGGCGTGAGCAAGGCCGTGCTGGTCGGCCGGGACACGCTGAGCGAGGCTCAGCGCGAGCTCGACATGCACGAGGGGTTCGATGTCGGGATGGAGATGTCGGGCAGCCCGGCGGCACTGCGGGAGATGATCACCCAGATGACCCACGGCGGTCGGATAGCCGTGCTCGGGCTGCCGACCGACGAGGTCAGCATCGACATGGCCACCGTCGTTCTCAACATGCTCACCATCAAGGGCGTCTACGGCCGTGAGATGTTCGAGACCTGGTACGCCATGTCGGTGCTGCTGGAGAGCGGCCTTGACATCTCCGGGGTGATCACCGATCGCTTCCCGTTCCCGGAGTACGAGGCGGCTTTCGCCGCGGCCCGGTCGGGGCACGGCGGCAAGGTGATCATGACCTGGGGAGAATGAAGGCATGTACGCCGCCCTGAAGGACCAGCTCACCGACGACCTGGCTCAGATTCGCGCCGACGGCCTGTTCAAGGCCGAGGTGATAATCCGTACGCCGCAGGCCGCCGAGATCGGCGTCGGGGACGCCTCGGTGCTCAATCTCTGCGCCAACAACTACCTCGGTCTGGCCGACCACCCAGCCATGGTCGCCGCCTCGCAACAGGCGCTGGACCGGTGGGGCTTCGGCATGGCCTCGGTCCGCTTCATCTGCGGCACCACCGAGATCCACAAGGAGCTCGAGCACCGGCTGGCCGGGTTCCTGGGCACCGACGATGCGATCCTCTATGGCTCCTGCTTCGACGCCAACGGTGGGCTGTTCGAGACCCTCCTCGGCCCCGAGGACGCGGTCATCTCCGACGAGCTCAACCACGCGAGCATCATCGACGGCGTACGCCTCTGCAAGGCCGCGCGGTACCGCTACCGCAACCGAGACATGGCTGACCTCGAGGCCCGGCTGGTCGAGGCCGCAGGGGCGCGGCACCGGCTGATCGCCACCGACGGGGTGTTCTCGATGGACGGCTACGTCGCGCCCCTGGACCAGATCGTCGCGCTGGCCGAGCGCTACGACGCGCTGGTCATGGTCGACGACTCGCACGCCGTGGGCTTCGTCGGGCCGACCGGAGCGGGTACGCCGGAGCTGTTAGGCGTCCAGGACCGGGTGGACATCGTCACCGGAACCCTGGGCAAGGCGTTGGGCGGCGCGAGCGGCGGCTACACGGCGGCGCACTCCGAGATCGTCGAGATGCTGCGGCAGCGGTCCCGGCCGTACCTGTTCTCCAACTCGGTGGCCCCGTCCATCGTCGCCGCGGGCCTGGCCACGCTGGACCTGCTGGAGACCTCGGGCGAGCTGCTGACCCGGTTGCGGGACAACACGGCCTACTTCCGGGCCGAGATGACCGCGCGCGGCTTCGACATCCCCGAGTCCGACCATGCCATCGTGCCGGTGATGATCGGCGACGCGGCCGAGGCGGGGGCGATGGCCGACCGGCTGCTGGCCGAGGGCATCTACGTGCGCGCCTTCTCGTTCCCAGTCGTGCCCCGGGGCAAGGCGCGGATCCGGACCCAGATGTCGGCCGCCCACTCCCGCGACGACCTGGACCGGGCGATCGCCGCGTTCGAGAAGGTGCGCGCCTAGCCCCGTACGCGGGTGCCGTCACTCCTTCTTGGCCGCGGCCCGGACCGCCGTCATGATCGTCGCGGCCACGGTCTGCACCGGATCGTTGCGCATCAGCGCCGCCGAGAGCTGCGGCTGTGGGTCCTGGGTCTGCTCCGGGTCGCCGCCGACCGGCCGCTCCGGGGGGCCGATGCGGAGCTAGGGCTTGGTCACGATCTGCTTGCCCAGCGGCATCAGGCTGACCGGGATCAGCTTGAAGTTGGCGATGCCCATCGGGATACCGATGATCGTCAGGCACAGCGCCAGGCCGGTCGCGATGTGGGTCAGAGCCAGCCACCAGCCGGCCGCCACCACCCAGATCACGTTGCCGAGGAACGTCAGGAGTCCCGCGCTGGGCTTGTCGACCAGCTCCCGGCCGAACGGCCAGACGGCGTAGTTGGCCATCCGGAACGAGGCGATGCCCCAGGGGATGGTGACGATCAGCAGGCAGCAGAGGATGCCGGCGAACATGTAGGCGATCCACAGCCAGATGCCGCTGAACACGAACCAGATGACGTTGAGCAAGGTGCGCACGTCTCCAGGGTGCGCTTGGTTACGCCGCGGGGCAATCGGGCGGCTCCCGGGTTCTACCCCTGCTCGGTGAACGCGGCGTACGCTGCGTCGCTGAACAGCACGAACCGCACCTCGCGGACGCTGGTCTGTGTGCCGCGGACGGTGGAGACGGCGATCCGGGCCGCGTCGTCCATCGGCCAGCGTAAACACCGGCGGAGATCGCCGGGAAGGCGACCCTGGCGGCGCCCAGCTCGTCGGCCACGGCGAGGGAGTTGCGGTAGCAGGCCGCCAGCAGCCCGGACCTGTCCTTGGTCTTGGCGTACGTCGGACCGACGGTGTGGATCACCCAGCGGGCCGGCAGCCGGCCGGCGGTCGTAGCCACCGCCTCGCCGGTGGGCAGGCCGTCCGGAAACCGGGTCTCGCGCAGCCGCCGGCACTCGGCCAGGATCTCCGGGCCACCGCGCCGGTGGATGGCCCCGTCCACCCCGCCGCCGCCCAGCAGGCTGGAGTTGGCGGCGTTGACGACCGCGTCGACCTGCTGCTCGGTGATGTCGCCGCGGACGAACGAGATCTGCGCGCGCTCCCATGTGTTGTTGTGCGCGTGGCGGGGGTCTAAGGGGGTCGCCCCCCTTGCGCTGGGCTCGGTCATGAACCTCAACCTAGGCCGATGAGTTCCCGAACGTGCCGGCGTCCTAACGTCGAAGAGGTAACCAAGCCAAAGGAGGAGCAATGACCGAGTTCACCACGTGCCTGTGGTTCGACAGGCAGGGCGAGGAGGCGGCGCGGTTCTACGTCGACGTCTTCCCGAACTCGAGGATCTCGGGGGTGACCCCATACGTCGGCGGCGATCGCGACGGCGAGACCATGACGGTCGACTTCATCCTCAACGGGCAGAAGTTCGTTGCGCTGAACGGCGGGCCGCAGTTCAGCTTCGACGAGGCGATCTCGTTCCAGATCCCCTGTGCCGACCAGGACGAGGTCGACCACTACTGGAACACCCTGACCGAGGGTGGCGAGGAGGGCCCGTGCGGCTGGCTGAAGGACAAGTTCGGGCTGTCCTGGCAGGTCGTGCCCAACCGGCTCAGTGAGCTGCTGTCCAGCTCCGAGCCTGGAGTCGCGGAGCGGACCGCTCAGGCACTGTTCGCGATGAGGAAGATCGTCATCGCCGACCTGGAGGCGGCGGCCGCGGGAGATCGGCAGCCGGCCTGACGCCCCGCACCCGCCGAGATGTCAGCGTGGTCGTCGCAGGAGCGACGACCCACGCTGACA
>DASQUF010000223.1:0-9223 GCA_035641435.1 Propionibacteriaceae bacterium
TCGGCCAGCAGCGGGCGGAGCATCATGTAGGCCATCGCCTTGGGGATCGGCACCGTGTGCAGGACGCCCTGGTCGTTGCGCATCTCACTGAGCGCGGTCCAGCCCTGGAAGGTGCGGAAGGCCGAGCACATGGTCGAGCCCGGGAACTGCGTCGCCTCGGTGCGGTACGCCGGGTCCCACGGGTCGTACGCGGCGAAGTCGCCGTTGAACAGGTGCCGGAAGTGCTGCTGGTAGCCCTCGGTCATCCACAGGTCGAGGGTGCCGGGGTCCATGTGGGCACCTAGGCCACCCGAGTCCGCGCCCGGCGGGCGTCGGCGGATCCGGTCGGGATAGAGCGAGTCCTGGTCGGGATCGAACCAACGATGCCCATTCGTCTCGGAGGCCCACTGGGAGTTGAGGAACGACTGCACCGCGGCCATCCGCGGGTGCTGACGCGCCTCCATCTGCGCGCGGGACCAGTAGATGGGATAGATCTCCGGCTTGGACGCCTCGAGGTCGCCGAAGAAATCGTCGGCCGGGCCGGCGTAGGACTCGAAGAACTGGTTCGAGTCGACGTACTCGACGATGTCACGGTCCCACCGCTCGGCCAGGTCGCGCGGGAAGTGACCTCGCACCACGGCGCAGCCCCGGCGCTTGAGCTGGGCCAGCGACTCGGCGCGAACGTTGCCCGCTTCGATGTCGGCATAGTCGATGACCGGCCACACCTCCTCGCCGCGCTCCCGCGTCGCCTGGATCTCCGCGATCTCGCCGCGGAGGAACTCCTCGACCTCGGCGACGACATCCTCGACCGTGCGGCCGGAGGCGGCGATCCGCTCGCGTACGGCGGCCTTGATCTCGACGATCGCCGCCGGGATGTCCTCAGGGATGGTCTCCCAGTGCGGCAGTCCGGTGAGTCCGCTGCGCTCGGTGGTGGCGGTGTGAGTCATTCAGGTCCTCCGAATTGGTAATGGAACTTTACTGAAGTAACTGTAAAGGATCCTTACCAAACAGCGCAAGGCGTGCACGCGTACCGGGTCAGCGGCGGGACGGTCGGCGCTTCAGCCGTCGGGCGGTCCAGCCCAGGTAGGTGCCCAGGGCGCCGGCCATGCCGATCCCGACGCCCATCAACGGTCCCTCCCAGCGACCCCAGCGCTCCTTGTCCGCGGAGGCCAGCTCGCCGATCCCGCGGATGAAGGCGGCCGCCACGATCCCGGCGACCAGCCGGTCCCCCACCCGTTCCAGCCGGCCCACCATCGGCTCGAACTCCTGGGCCTCCAGACGGACGACCACACCGGACGCATCCAGCAGATCGAAAAGCCGACGCACCCGGTCGGGTAGGTCGACCGCGAGGGCGGCAGCGTCCTGACCGGACGTCATCAGCTGGCGGAGGAGCGCCTCCGGGGTGAACCGATCCAGCAGGAGCTGTCGGGCGTACGGTCCGAGGAACTCACCGAGGTTGAACTCGGGGTCCAGCCGAACCCCCATGCCTTCGATCATCAGGAAGAAGCGCAGGAGGGAGGCGACCTCCTGGGGCAGCTGGAGTCGGTGCTTGCGCAGCAGCGCGAGCAGCTGGGACGCCAGCCTGGCGACATTGACCTCGCCCAGGCGCCGGCCGCGGTAGAGCGACATGAACAGGACGAGATCGGACCGGAACTGCTCACGGTCGGTGGGCCGCTTCACCACCGAGAGATCGAGCAGCGCCTTCGCCAGCCTCTCCACGTCGTGGCCGGTGAGGGCGGCCAGCAACGCACCGAGCTGGTGCCGAAGCCCGTCGTCGATCTCCCCGACCATGCCGAAGTCGATCAGCCCGATCCGGCCGTCGGGCTCGATGAACAGGTTGCCCGGATGGGGATCGGCGTGGAAGAAGCCGTGCTCGAAGACCATGCGGACCGCCACGCCAGCCGCCTTCGTCGCCAGGGTCCGGCGGTTGACCCGAGCGCGGTCGAGACCGGCCAGATCGTCCACCTTGATACCGACGATGCGCTCCAGGGTCAGGACTCGAGACGTCGTCGTCTCCCAGTACACGCGGGGGATGTGTACGTCGGGGTGATCGGCGAAGTTGTTGGCGAAGCGCTCGGCGTTGCGCCCCTCCGTCAGATAGTCGAGCTCCCGGCGGAGCGACACCGCAAACTCCGCGACAAGACCGGCCAGGTTGTAGTTCGCCGCGGCCGCCCAGCGCCGGCTGGCGCGGCTCGCCAGGTTCTGCAGGATGTCGAGGTCGGTCTCGATTTGGGCCTGGATGTCCGGGCGCCGGACCTTGACCACGACCTCGCTACCGTCGCGCAGGGTGGCGAGGTGGGCCTGCCCGATGGACGCGCACGCCAAGGGAACGCCCTCGAAGGTGGCGAAGATGTCCTCGGGCGGAGCGCCGAGCTCCTGCTCCAGCAACGTGTTGATCGTCGACAGGGGAACCGCCGGTGCCGCGTCCTGCAGCCGGGCCAGCTCGCGCAGGTAGCTGGCCGGAACGATATCGGAACGGGTCGAGAGCAGCTGGCCGAGCTTGATGAACGTCGGTCCGAGCTCCTCGAGGGCGCGCCGCAGGCGCTCGGGGGTGGAGGAGCGCGTCACGCGTCGCTCGGGCCCGCGGGCTCCCGAACGTAAGGGGATCCACCGACCGAGCCCGGTCACGCCGACGATGAACCCCAAGCCGTGCCGAGTGAGAACTTCCGCGATCTGCCGGTACCGCGCGATCTGGTTTCTCACGGCCGCACCAAGCCCAGCACCCCGCCGGTCACAACGGTGCCCGCTAGGCGCATCTCGGTCTCACGTGTCCTTCCGAGGCCCGCACCGGTGCGCTGAGCCTGATCCGGCTCAACAGTCTGACACCCGCGGCGAAGAGCGTCCGGAATCTGGGGCGGAAACGCAGGAGGGAACGGAGGCAGTGGAATGATCTCGATCGATGACCTGGCCCGCTGACGATGCCTCGAGCCGGGCGTACGTCGGCACCTCGGGGTGGAGCTACGCGCACTGGGAAAATGTGCTGTATCCGCCCGGCCTGCCGCCGGCGGACCGGCTGGGCCGCTACGTCCAGGCGTTCTCGACCGCCGAGCTCAACGCCAGCTTCTACCGCTGGCCCAAGGAGCAGACCTTCGCCGGATGGCACCGACGACTGCCGCCCGGGTTCCTGCTGAGTGTGAAGGCACCGCGCGGACTCACCCACTCCAAGCGCCTCTACGCTCCCGAGATCTGGGTCCAGCGGCTGGTGTCGTGCTGGCACCGGCTGGCCGACCGGCGCGGCGTGTTGCTGGTCCAGCTGCCCCCGCAGTTCGCCCGGGACGATCCGCGCCTGGAGTACTTCCTCGGCCTGCTCCCGGGGTGGATGCGGGTGGCGGTCGAGTTCCGCCATCCGAGCTGGCTCGACGACCGGGTGTTCGAGATCCTCAGCCGGCATGGCGCCGCGTACGTGGTGATGAGCGGGGCGGGGCTGCCCTGCGTGCTCAAGGCGACCACACAGTTCGTCTACGTGCGGATGCACGGCCCCGACCACGAACACCTCTATGGCGGCTCCTACAGCGACGCCGATCTGGGCTGGTGGGCCGATCGCATCCACGACTGGCAGCGCCTCGGCCACTCCGTGTTCGTCTACTTCAACAACGACGGCGGCGGCAACGCGGTCCGCAACGCCTGGACGCTGCGCAGTCTGCTCGGCGCGTGACCAGTCGGGGCGAAGTCGTTGGGAACCGTCGTCCGCTGCTCGGGTCTAGGGTGAAAGATGCGTGGAGGGTCCGCGCCGCTGGGGCCGCCCACGGGTGTGCCCCTACGGAAGGTCAGCAAGGAGAAACGACATGGGTACCGACGACAAGATCGAGAACAAGACCGAGGAGCTGGGCGGCAAGGCCAAGGAGGCCGTCGGCGAGGCCAGCGGCGACCGCGACCTGCAGGCCGAGGGCCAAGCTGACCAGACCAAGGGCAACCTGAAGCAGGCCGGCGAGAAGGTCAAGGACGCCTTCAAGAGCTGACCCTCCTCCACCAGGTACCCGGCTGACTCCGATCGACCTTGGAGTCAGCCGGGCCGGTGGTCACGTCGATGTCGGCGCGAGCTCGCCGAACCGGTAGGCGGCGGTGACCCCGCCGTCCATGAGGAAGTCACTGCCGGTGATGAACGCACCGTCGGGTCCCATCAGGAGCGCCCCGACAGTTCCGACCTCATCCGGAGTCCCGGCACGGCCCGCCGGGCAAAGTTCGATCATGCGCCGGTAGCCCTCGCCGCGGGGTCCGGTCAGCTCGTCCTTGGCCAGCGGGGTGACGATGATGCCGGGACTGATCGTGTTGACCCGGGCACCGCGCTTGCCCCAGCGCACCGCCTCCGCCATCACCCGCAGCGCGTTCCCGCGCTTGGACAGCTGGTACGCGTGCAGCGAGTCCTTCACCTGGTCCGGCTGAAGCATCGGCAGTGCGAGCAGCTCGTCGGCGGGCGTCCTGGCCAGCGCCTCGTGCTCCTCGGCGGTCAACGGGCCCAGGCGGTGCCCCGACTGGGAGGCGATCACCACGCCCGCACCCCCTGGGGCGATGACGTCGCCGAACTCCTCGAGAACCAACGCGGTGCCGTACAAATCGACCGACAGGATCGTCGCCGGCGACGCCTGGCTGGGCGAGACCCCGGCGGCGTGGATGACGCCGGTGACGTCACCCATCGCGGTGGCGGTCTGGACGAGGGCATGCACGGACTCGCGCGACGAAACGTCGGCGGTCGCGGTGCTCACCGCGAACCCGGCGTTGCTCAGGACCTCGGCCGCCGCGTCGGCGTTGGCCTGACGCAGGTCAGCCAGCAGCACCTGCTTGCCCGCGCTCACCCGCCGCGCGATCGCCTGACCGATCGACCCAGGTCCGATGACGACAATGACCCCATTCATGACGAGCCCTTTCGGTTCTGCCCGCTGGCATCGCTCTCTCGAACTCCAGTCCACACCGGACCACTCCGCCGAACCAGGCCTGTCAGAGCCTCCGTACTGAACCGGCGGCCCCCGGCCGCTAGACGACCAGGCCGTTGGCGACCTCGAGCCGACCGTGGCCGATCAACCAGCGGATGCCGTCCAGCACCGCGGCCTCCGGCTCGTAGGCCGGGGCGTAGCCCAGCAGCGTGCGCGCCTTCTCGATCGACGCGTACTGGCTACGTGAGAGGTGCTGCCAGCTGGAGTCGGCGAACTCCGCCGTCGTGCCGGCCCGGAACTCGGGCCAGCTCACCGAGCGGGTCCGGGCACTCTGCCCGAACCAGCCCGCGGCGATGGCCAGGAACCCGCGGACCGTCAGCGCTGACGGAGCCACCACGTTGAACGACTCCCCCGCCGCCGCGTCCCGGTGCTCGACCGCCAGCTGGAACGCCTGGGCCACGTCATCGGCGTGGACGTGGTGCAGGAGCTCGGCGCCGAGGCCCGGGACGGCGATCTCCTGGCCGGCCGAGACCCCGTACCAGACGGCCGGGTCGAGGTTTCCCAGCGGCCCGATCGGCGGCCAGCCCGGGCCGCTGATGTGGCCGGGCTGGAGGACCGTGGTGACCAGGCCGCCGGCCTGGGTCTCCGCGGCCAGGAACTCGGCGATCTCAGCCTTCCGGGTGCCGTACTCCCCGAACGGCGGCGAGGGGTCATCCTCCCGCATCGGCTGCTTGACGCTGGCCCCGTAGCGCCAGATGGTCCCGCAGTGGACCAGGTGCGCGCTACGACCGCGAAGGGCCTCCACCAGGGCGGAGGCCGAGTCGCGCGTGAAGCAGATCATGTCGACGACAACCTCGGCGTCGAGGGCGGCCACCCGCTGCCCGAACGTCCCGGCCGCATCCTCGGCGGCCCGGTCCACCGGGATCGACTCCACCTGTGACCAGGCCTCGTCGTCGACGTAGGGAACGCTGGCGCCCCGGGCCAGGTTGACCACCTCGTGCCCAGCGCGGACGAGCCGCGGGACCAAGAAGCTGCCGACATGTCCGCTGCCGCCGATCACCACGATGCGCATGGTCTCGACCCTAGCCACGGCCGGGACGTCACACCGTGAGCGCCCGGGTCACCACCACCTCGGGTGTGACGAGCACGCGACCCTGAGGCGGTGGCATGAAGCCGGGCACCACACCGAGATCGTGAGTGGAGTCGGCGACCCGGAGCGTGACACCATCGGCGGCCTGAGTGAGCTCCAGTCGTACCTCGACGCCATCCACCGGTGCCCCGTGGAAGCGGAACCCGAAGGCCCACTTGCCCCGCGATCGATCGGTCGGGATATCGCGGCCGCCGACCGTCGCGCGAAGAACAGTTGCGGTACCGCCGTCGACCCACAGCCCGAGTGTCGATGCGTCACGGCGGGACGAGATCCGGAGCGTCAGCTCCCGGGCGTCACCTCGGGTGACGTCGCTGAGCACCGTGACGGCAGGGGCCGGCAGGTCGGCGGCGGGCGCCGGTCCGTACCGGAGCGCGGAGCCCGCCCGCCACGGGAAGGCATCGTCGAGCGGTCCGGGCGGCTGACTCAGCAACGACCGGCTCCAGCCGCTCGCTGGAACTGCGTCGGAAGCCCAGTGGGCGTCCTGCGTATCGGCATCGACCGAGTACACGATCTGCTCCTGACGGGCATCGGTCGCTCCTTCGCGGTTGGCCACAAGACCGGCGGCGGTGAGTGCGGCAGTCAGCGCCAGTAGGAGGGCTGAGGCCCTCGCCGTACGCTTCCATCCCCACGCCGAGCCGACCGGCCGCGACCCGGCCGCGTCGACAAGAGGCAGCGCCAGCGTGACGAACAACGCGAACAGCGCCGCACTGAGCGGTCCGGCCCCGAGCCCGAGGTCGAAACCGATCCAGACCGCCGGTCCGAGCAGGATCGCCGCACCGGCCAGCGCGATGAGGTAGGCACCGGTGCGGGCACCCGGACGACGCTCCGGAATCAGCGCCGCGACGACCGCACCGATGACCATGACAAGCGTCGGTTGGACCACCGAACCGGAGAGGCCGGGCACGGTGAAGGCGAGCAGCACGCCGGCCAGAGCGAGCAGGACCAGCATGCCGACGGCGAGGCCGACCGCACCCAGCCGCCGCCGAAGCAGCGCGAACAACGACACGACGACCCACAGTCCGGCGACCAGCATCGCCAGCCGGTAGAACACCGTCCGGTAGGGCTCCCCGACCACGGCCGACGCCTGTGCCGGGTCGATCAGCAGCGCGACCCGCCACACCGCGTAGCTGGCGGCCCCCGCGGCCACGAGGAGAACGGCCGACGCGGCCGCCGAGAGGGCGGTGCGCGGGAGCGTCAGCGCACCTCGTCGCCGCAAGGCCCACACCAGCACGGCGGCAAGCACCAGCACACCGAGAGCAAGCGGAATCTCGAGGCTCTGCGGATATCGCAGCAGCCCCCAGGGCAGAGCGGTGACGATCTCCTCCCCGCCGCCCGGGACCGCGGTCAGGTCCATGTGGGCCAGCTCGCGGGTAAGGGCGAGGGTGCTGCTCCCCATCTGCTGCAAGGAGGCGGTACTGAGGTGGGCGGGGTCGTCGAGTGGGCTGTGATAGTAGGCGCTGTCCGCGGCGATGGCGGTGTCGAAGCCGTACAGCCCAGCCTGCTCGAACGGAGTGAAGTCGCTGTCGTTCGGGAACGCCGCGAAGGACGCCTCCGAGCTGGAGTCGGCGAAGACGCCCGGCGCCTTGGCCAACGCCTCGAGAAGCTCGCTGTTCGGCGACGACATGCGGAATGTCATCGGGAGTCCGCCCGCCCCACGTGCCTCGTGGTTGAGCACGACGGCGGTCCCCAGCTGCTTCGCCCGCTCGCGTACGAACGCCTCCGCGCCGTGCAGCCCCACCTCCTCGGCGTCGGTGAGCAGGACCATCACGGTGTTCCGGTTCCCACCGGCGGTGCTGAGGGCCCGGGCAGTCTCGAGCAGAACCCCGATGGCGATTCCGTCGTCGGCGGCACCCGGCGATCCGGAAACCGTGTCGTAGTGACCGGTAAGGATGACCGTCCCGGTCGAGGCGGTGCCCGGCATCGTCGCGATCACGTTGGCGACCGCGGCCATCGACTGGGTCCCGGCGACACCGTAGTCGAGCATCCCGATCGATTCCTGCACCTCGGTACGCCACCCCAGCGACTCGAGCTGGTCCACCAGGTAGGCCCTGGCCTCGCCGTGCTGTGGCGATCCCACCGGCCGTGGATCGTCCGCGACTGCCGAGATGTGCGTCATCGCCCGGGCCGCGCTGAAGGCGTCGACCGGCGCGCCCGGACCGACGGGCGCGGTCGGCGCCATCGCGAACACCGAGGCGATTCCCACCAACAGCAGGGCCGCCAGCTGCGCTCCGACGATCCACCAGTACGGCCGGCGATCGACACTCACTCTGCCCGTCCATGGCGTCCGCCAGGTCAGCGGGTGGGTGACTTCACTCATGATTCGACTCCCCTGTCTTTTCGCCGAACGGCGACGTGGCGTGCACGAGCTGCACCTCGCAGCCGATATCCCAGAGCAGGCCGAGCACGGCCCGCAGGGCCGCCTGGTCGACCGTGAGGCCGGACACGACCGTCCGACCCCCCAGCGACCGCACCTCGACCTCGCCGAACCGCCGGCGCAGCTCCGCACGGGCCACGCTCGGCAGTCGACCGCGGATCTCCAGGCGGTAGGTCAGCAGCACGGTTCTGGCTCCCTGTCTCGGATGGGGCCAGTGTGGGAGCGATCGGTGGGGTCGCGCCCCACCCCGGCCGAAGACCACCCGGGGTGGCGCCGGGGACGACCGATCAGATCAGGCCGAGCTCGCGGCCGCGCTGGACCGCCTCGGCGCGGGACGTGGCGCCCAGCTTCCGGTACAGGTTCTTCGTGTAGCCCTTGATGGTGTTCAGTGACAGGTAGAGCTCGGCGCCGATCTCACGCTGGTTGAGCGGACCACGCAACGCGCGCAGCAGGGAGAGCTCCCGGTCAGTCAGCGCCTCGACCAACGCTCCGCCCCGCCGAGCAGCAAGGGCCGCCCCTCGGCCGATCCGGTTCTCGGCGGCCGCCAGCCGCGCCGCTGAGGCCGGAAACGCCATCTCCGTCTCACCGTCTCCCTGGCCTCGGCGAGGACGGAGCGGGCCGTCGTACGGTCACCGGCGGCCAGGTGCGCATCGGCCAGCGCGATCAGCACGTAGACCCGCTGGCTGGGATGCCCCGCGATCCGCGCGAGCTCGGCCGCCCGGGTGAGCAGGCGGTGGGCGTCCTCGGTGCGGCCTTCGTGGTACGCCAGCCGGCCGTCCACGGCCACCGCGAAGGTGACGGCGGCAGCGGCCGCATCCGCCAGAGCGTCAAGCACGCCCTGGACGGCTG
>DASQUF010000224.1:0-4200 GCA_035641435.1 Propionibacteriaceae bacterium
GCGAAGTCGACCGGCTCCGCGGCCGAGGACACCAGGGTGGCCTGCTTGGGTCCGGCCGGCAGGTAGCCCAGCTGGTTGACCCGGACCGGCGGGCGGCTCCTCGCGGTCAAGACGCGACGGCGGTCCGGATCAGGTCAGCGACCAGGCCCGGGTCCTCCAGATCGGGCAGATGGGCCAAGTGCGGCAGCTCGCGGCCGGAGCCTGCGGGCAGTCGTTCGACCAGCTCCCGGCAGCGGTCGTTGAGTACCTCGATGTCGAGCTCGCCCCAGGCCACGATCACCGGCACAGTGATCTCCGCCAGCCGGGACCAGACGTCGATCTCGCTGTTTCCGGCGCCGGCGGGCGACTCGGCCTCGGCACGCAGGGCGATGGCGTTCATAGCCAGGAAGAGCTCGCGGGCGGGACCGCCGACTCGACCCTCCGGCCCGGCCGGCCCGTCCAGCCACAGCCTGGCCTCCAGCCGGTTGACCTCGGCCAGGTCGCCGGCCGCATCTATCTGCGCGAACAGCGCCTCGGTCTCTGCGTCGGCCTCGAAGTCGGGCGCCCCGCTGATCGCCGGCGCCAGCAGCACCAGTCCGGACACCCGGTCGGGGTAGCTGAGCGCCGCATCGAGCGCGACCCGACCGCCGGCCGAGCTGCCGACCAGCCAGGCCCGCTCCACCGCCACGGTGTCGAGCACGGCGCGCAGATCCTCGACGTGGTTGAACGGCTCCGGGCTCGGCGGGCTCTCGCCGAAGCCGCGCCGGTCGTACGCCACCACGGCGTACGTCCCGGCCAGTGCGTTCGCCGTCGCGGTCCACGCCCGCCGGTCGGCCACGCTCGCGTGCAGCAGGACGAGCGTCGGTCCGGACCCGGGCCAACGCTCGGCCGCCAGCCGGCCTCCGGGGACATCGATGGAGAAGTTGTTGTTCGCGGTCACGGAAGCCGACATTACGATCGGCGTCCATGACCGTCGACATCCGGGTGGTGGCGGATGGCGACGCCGAGGCGCTCGCTCGCCTGTTGATCCGCAACCGGGACTTCCTGGCGCCGTGGGACCCGGTCCGCAGCGACGCGTACTTCACCGTCGAGGGTCAGCGCACCTTGCTGGACCAGGCGCTGCGGCGGTACCAGCAGGGTCTCGACTGGCCCGGGATGATCATGGTCGACGACGTCCCGGTCGGCCGGGTCAACCTCAACAACGTAGTGCTGGGGGCCTTCTGCTCGGCCGACCTCGGCTATTGGGTCGACCAGGCGCGCAACGGCCGCGGCGTCGCGACGGCCGCGGTTGCCGCCGTGCTGCGCGTCGCCTTCGACGACCTCGGCCTGCACCGAGTCCAAGCCGGCACCCTGCTGCACAACCGCGGGTCGCAACGGGTGCTGGAGCGCAACGGGTTCACACCGATCGGGATGGCTCCGGGCTACATCCAGATCGCCGGCCGGTGGCAGGACCATCTGCTCTTCCAGCGCCTCGCCGACGACTGACCGCCTCGCAAAAACCGGTCACAGATTGCCCGTTTCCGCTTCTCATTGTTGCAGTTTGTGACCGGTTTCGGAGGGGGAGAGGCGAGGTGAGGGTCGGGTCAGAGGAGGCGGTTGCGCTGGTCCAAGCCCATCGCGCCGTACGGGTAGTCCGCAGCGCCCGGGTCGCTGGCCTCGTCCAGGACGGTGGTCTCCTCCGGAGTCAGATGCAGGTCGGCCGCCTTCAGGTTGGTCTCCAGCTGCTCGACCGTACGCGCGCCAAGGATGGTCGAGGTCACGGCGGGCCGATCGGTCACCCAGGCCAGAGCGATCTCGGCCATGGAGACACCGCGGTCCTCGGCCACCTTCTGCACCGCATCGATGATCGCCCAGGTGCGATCGGTGCCACGCCGGTCCCACGCCTCCATGCCTCGGTCGGGGTCCTCGCCCAGGCGGGTGTCGCCGGTCGGCCGCGAGTCGCGGGAGTACTTGCCGGACAGCCAGCCGCCGCCGAGCGGGCTCCACGGCAGCATGCCCATCCCGGCGTCCAGCACCGCGGGAACGATCTCCCACTCGATCTCCCGCACGACGAGGCTGTACTGCGGCTGCAGAGTGACCGGTCCCGGCACTCCGAGCGCCCGGGCCATGTGCACGGCCTTGGTCAGCTGCCAGCCGGTGAAGTTGGACAGGCCGTAGTAGCCGATCTTGCCGGCGGCGACGAAGCCGCCCAGGGTCCGCAGTGTCTCATCCAGCGGGGTCACCGGGTCCCACGCGTGCACCTGGTAGAGGTCGACGGAGTCCAGGCCCAGCCGCCGTAGCGACGCATCGAGGGCGCGGGTCAGGTGGCGGGTGGACAGGCCGGCCGCGTTCGGCTCGTCACCCATCGGGAACCGGCCCTTGGTGGCCAGCACCACCCGTTCGGTCACGTCCGTCGGGCGCGCGGCGAACCAGCGCCCGATGATCTCCTCACTCACCCCGCCCGAGTACACGTCGGCGGTGTCGACCAGCGTCCCGCCGGCCTCGACGAACCGGTCGAGCTGCGCGTACGCCGCCTCCTCGTCGGTCTCGCTGCCGAAGGTCATGGTGCCCAGGCAGAGGTTGGAGACGGCGCAGCCGCTGTGTCCGAGAGTCCGATAGTCCATCAGCCGAGTCTCTCAGCCGAGGTCACCGCCCCTCATCCGGGGCAAGAACTCGCCACTGGTGAGGTTTTCGACCTCAGCTGGCGTACGCGGAGGCGATAACTCGCCATTGGTGGAGTTTTCTCTCCTCGAGGGGCGGTGGCTACGTCTTGGCCCCCACCTCACGCACGGCGGCGGCGACGGCGGGGGCGACCGAGGCGTCGAAAACGCTGGGGATGATGTAGCTCGCGTTCAGCTCGTCGGGGGCGACGCGGTCGGCGATGGCGTTGGCTGCGGCGGACAGCATCTCGTCGGTGATGTTGCGCAGGTTGCCGTCCAGCAGGCCCCGGAAGAAACCCGGGAACGCCAGCACGTTGTTGATCTGGTTGGGGAAGTCGCTGCGGCCGGTGGCGACCACGGCGGCGTGCCGTTGCGCATCGATCGGGTCGACCTCGGGGATCGGGTTGGCCAGACCGAAGACGATGGCGTCCGGAGCCATGCCGGCGATGTCGTTCTCGTCCAGGATGTTGGGCGCGGAGACGCCGATGAACACGTCGGTCCCGACCAGGACCTCCTTGAGACTGCCGGACCGCTTCTCGGCGTTGGTGTTGTCCACCAGCCACCGACGCATCGCCGACGATCCTTCGGGGGCGTCCCAGACCGCGCCCTTGCTGTCGCAGCCGATGATCGTCCGCGCGCCCTGCCGGAGCAGCAGGCGGATGATCGCCGACCCGGCGGCCCCCACCCCGGAGACCACGAAGGACACGTCGGCGATGTCCTTGCCGACCACCCGCAGCGCGTTGATGAGCGCAGCGAGCACCACGATCGCCGTGCCGTGCTGGTCGTCGTGGAACACCGGGATGTCCAGCTCCGCCCGCAGCCGCTCCTCGATCTCGAAGCAGCGTGGCGCGGAGATGTCCTCCAGGTTGACCCCACCGTAGACCGGGGCGATCGCCTTGACGATCTCCACGATCTTGTCCGAGTCCTGCGTGTCCAGGCACACCGGCCAGGCATCCACGCCCGCGAACCGCTTGAACAGCGCGGCCTTGCCCTCCATCACCGGCAGCGCCGCGGCGGGGCCGATGTTGCCCAGCCCGAGCACCGCCGACCCGTCGGTGACCACGGCCACGGTGTTGCGCTTGATCGTCAGCCGGCGCACGTCCTCGGGGTTCTCCGCGATGGCCAGGCAGACCCGGGCGACCCCTGGGGTGTACGCGCGGGACAAGTCGTCGCGGTGCTTCAGCGCCACCTTGGGCGTGACCTCGATCTTGCCGCCCAGGTGCAGCAGGAAGGTCCGGTCGGAGACCTTGCGGACGCTGAAGCCGTCCAGGGCGGCGATGGCCTTGGTGATCGACTCGGAGTGGGCGACGTCGCTGGCGTTGCATGACACGTCCACCACCAGCATCTGCGGGTGCGACTCCGCCACGTCGAGGGCGGTGATCGCGCCGCCGGCCTCGGCCACCACCGAGGACAGCCGGGCGGTCGCGGCCGGGTCGGTGGGCGCCTCGACGCGCACGGTGATCGAGTAACCGGGGCTGGGTGTGGCCATCAGCAGGCAGTCCTTTCACGGCCGGGAGTCCGGCCCATCCGAGAATCTAGGGGTCCCGGCTCTGGCCCGGCAACCGCAGTACCGGACCACTAG
>DASQUF010000225.1:0-10400 GCA_035641435.1 Propionibacteriaceae bacterium
TCGCTCCCGGCGCACCGGACGACGGGGTCACCGTTCGCGTGCCGCTGTCTCTGCTCAACCAGCTCGACCCCGCCCCGTTCAGCTGGCAGGTGCCCGGTCTGCGGTCGGAGCTGGCCACCGAGCTCATCCGGTCGCTGCCCAAGGCCGTGCGACGCAACTTCGCGCCCGCGCCGGAGTTCGCCCGCCGGGCCCTGGAGTGGCTGAGCGCCCGCCCGACGGAGCGGTCCGAGACGTTGCCGGCTGCTCTCGGTCGGGCGCTGCTTTCCCTCACCGGGGAGGCGGTCGACCCCGCTGACTGGGATCTCGAGGCGGTGCCGGTCCACCTGCGAGTCAGCTTCGCCGTCCGGCCGAACGATGCCCCCGACGGCGAGCCGCTGGCCACCGGGAAGGACCTCGCCGCCCTGCAGGCCGAGCTGGCGCCGCGGCTGAGCCGGACGCTGGCCGCAGCGGCGTCCGCCCTGACCCGGACCGGGGACACTCGGTGGGAGTTCGGGACGGTGCCCGACCAGGTCCGCCTGCCCGGCGACGGCCACGCGATCGTCGGCTACCCCGCCCTGGTCGATGAGGGCACGACGGTCGGCCTCGCCGTTCTGGACACCCCCGCCCGTCAGGCCACCAGCCACCGGGCCGGCCTCCGCCGGCTGGTGCTGCTGAACACGCCGGACCCGACGAAGTGGGTCGTGTCGCACCTCAGCCAGCGTGACCGGCTCGCCCTGGCCGCCGGGCCGTACGCCTCGGTTCCGGACCTGCTGGCCGATGCCCGGCTGGCGTCGGTGGGGGAGCTGGTCCGCCGCGCGGACGTTGAGGTCCGGGACGAGCCGGCCTTTCAGGCCCTGTGCGACGCCGTACGGGTGGACAACCCAGAGCTCATGCAGGCGGTCGTCCGGCTCGCCGCGGAGATCACCACCACCGCCGGGTCGGTACGGGCCGACCTTCCCGCGGCCGGGGCGGTGAGTCCGGCTGCGGCCGCCGATCTGAACGAGCAGCTGGAGAACCTGGTCTTCCCGGGCTTCCTGGCCGCGGCGGCGTACGACCATCTGACCCAGCTTCCGCGCTACCTGCGGGCGGCGCAGCAGCGCATCGCCGGCCTGCGGACCAACCCGGCCCGGGACGCCGCCGGCCTGGCGGTGATCCTGCGCTGTGAGGACGCGTACGCCGAGCTGGCGGACGCCGCCCCGCCCGGGCCGCTGCCCGACTTCGTCGACGAGGTCGGCTGGCTGATCGAGGAGCTGCGGGTCAGCCTGTTCGCCCAGAGCCTGCGGACGCCGATGCCCGTTTCGGAGAAGCGAGTGCGCACGGCGGTCGAACGGGCGCGGGCTCGGCTCGATGAAACGGTCCGGGCGGGCGGTCACGGGTAGATTGGGCGCATGTTGGATCCGCGCCAGCTGTACACCTTGAATGAGGATGTAACGGCCAAGCTCTCCGAGCACCGGCCGGTGCTGATCCACCAGCTCGACGGCTTCGTCGACGCCGGGCAGGCGGGGCGCCTGTTCTCCGCGCACCTGTTGGAGTCGCTCGACCACGAGGTCCTGGCGACCTTCGACCACGACCAGCTGCACGACTACCGCAGCCGGCGGCCGGCGATGGTGTTCGACACCAACCAGTGGAAGTCCTACGCCGACCTGCATCTACGGCTCTACCGGATGGTGGACGAGCAGGGCGAGGTGTTCCTGCTGCTGCACGGCCCGGAGCCGGATGTGCAGTGGGAGCGGATGGCCGCGGCCGTGCTCGGGCTGATCGAGCAGTTCGGGGTGCGGCTGACCGTCAGCCTGCACGGGATTCCGATGGCCGTGCCGCACACCCGTCCGATCACCCTCACCGCGCACTCGACCGACACCGAGCTGGTCACCGGCTACCGCAGCTGGATCGACCGCGTCGAGGTGCCGGCCAGCTTCACCGGGCTGCTGGAGTTCCGGCTCGGCCAGCTGGACCGCAAGGCAATGGGCTTCGCCGCGCACGTTCCGCATTACCTGGCCCAGGCGACCTTCCCGGAGGCCACGCTGACCCTGACTCGTTCGCTGAACTCGGCGACCGGGCTGGCCGTACCGCTGGCGCCGCTGGAGAAGGCGTCGGCGGCCAACATGGCCGACATCGCCGAGGAGATGGTCGGCTCGACCGAGGTGCAGGAGCTGGTGGCCACGCTGGAGCAGCAGTACGACGCGTTGCAGGCCGACCGCCCGGAGCGGGTGCCCAGCGCGGAGGAGATCGCGGCGGAGTTCGAGCGCTTCCTCGCCGACCGCGAGAAGGAGTAGGGCTCGGCCTCGCTAGGTTTGGCGGGTGCCCCAGTCGCTCGACGAGCTGATCGACCTGCTCGACCTCGAAGAGATCGAGATAGGGCTGTTCCGCGCCCGACAGCCGGACACCCAGCTGCAACGGGCCTTCGGCGGCCAGGTGCTGGCCCAGGCGCTGGTGGCGGCGGCGCGGACGGTGCCGGCCTCCCGAGTGCTGCACTCGCTGCACGCCTACTTCCTGCGGCCCGGGCGGATCGACATACCGATCGTCTACGACGTGGAGACCATCCGCGACGGCCGGTCCTTCTCCTCCCGGCGGGTGGTCGCTCGGCAGGGTGGCGCGGTGATCTTCTACCTGTCCAGCTCCTTCCACGAGGCCGAGACTGGGTTCGAGCACGCCGACCCGGTGCCGGACGACGTGCCCGGTCCGGATGAGAGCCCGCGGCTCGGTGAGGTGCTGTCCAAGGTCTCCGGCCGGTCGGCCGCGCTGTGGGAGCGGGAGTGGGGCGTGCTGGACGTCCGCTACGTGGGCGACTCGCGGTCGGGCGAAAACCTGGCGGATCCTCGGCATCCGGCCCGCGCCCGGGTCTGGGTCAGGGTGGAGGGTGGGCTGCCGGAGGACCCGCGACTGCACCAGGCCGCGCTCGCGTACGCCAGCGACCTGACGCTGCTGTCGGCGACAACCGTGCCGCACAACGTCTTCATCGGCATCAACGTCCAGGGCACGTCGCTGGACCACGCGATGTGGTTCCACCGGCCGTTCCGCGCCGACGACTGGCTGCTCTACGACCAGGTGTCACCGTCCGCCTCCGGCGGACTCGGCCTGGCCACCGCCCGGCTGTTCCAGCACCGCACCCTGGTCGCCAACGTGGCTCAGGAGGGCCTCATCCGCCCGACCACCTGAGAACGCGACTCCAGTCGGCCCCGGACCCCGCGACACGCCGACAAGTGGTGAAACGCGCGTCGCGAATTCGGGTGCGTGTGCCGGGAGGCGTCCGCTCGTCGAGCATCGGAGGAGCGTCCGGCTGCCGAGCGGAGGAGCGATGAGCGAACACGCTTTTCGTTCGCGAAGAGTTGACGACGACGGCAGCACCGAGGACGCGACTGGTGCGAGACGAGCACCAGAGAAGGGAGCGCGGGACGAGCGCGAGCGAACAGTCCTGGCAAAAGGCCGATCCGGACGGGGGGTGTCCGGATCGGCCTGGGGAGCTGCGGGGAAGGGTTTATGTCCCGGCGCGTGGGGGGTTACGCAGCCAGGACCGACTTACCCCGCAGCTTGGCAATGGCGTGCCGCTCGATCTGGCGGACACGCTCGGCGGTGATGCCCCAGAGGGCACCGATGTCGGCGAGCTTGGCCTGACGGCCGTCGATGAGCCCGTAGCGACGACGCACTACGTCGGCGGAGCGATCGTCGAGCTGAGAGAGCATGGCCTCCAGCCGGGCGTGCTCCTCGGCGTCCAGGAACACCTCGTCCGGACCCGGCATCGGCTCGCGGGCGATCAGGTCGCCGAGAGCGGTGTCGCCGCCCTCCTCGACTGGGGCGTCCAGGCTGACGTGGTCCCGGCCGTAGCGCATCAGGTCGAGCACCCGGTCCGGCTCGAGGTCCATCTCGGCCGCAATCTCGTCGATCTCGGGGTCGCGGCCCAGCCGGCGCTCCAGGGTGCGACGTACCGCGCCGACCTGGTTGACCTGCTCGGCCACGTGCACCGGCAGCCGGACGATCCGCCCCTGCTGAGCGATGCCCCGGCTGATCGACTGCCGTACCCACCAGGTGCCGTAGGTGGAGAACTTGAAGCCCTTGGTGTAGTCGAACTTCTCCACCGCCCGGATCAGGCCGGTGTTGCCCTCCTGGACCAGGTCCAGCAGCGGCATCTGCGAGCGGCCGTACTTGCGGGCCACCGAGACAACGAGTCGCAGGTTCGCGGTGACGAAGCGCTGCATGGCCGCCTGGCCCTCGGCGACGAGCTGCTCGAGCTCTTCGGTGGTCGGACGCTTGGCGCGCTTGCCCCGCTCCGCTAGGGTCACGTCGCCGTTCAGGATGTGCTCGGCGTACAGGCCGAGCTCGATGGTCTTGGCCAGCTCAACTTCCTCCTCCGCGCTGAGCAGAGGAGTTTTGGCGATGCCCTCGAGGTAGAGTCCGACCGCATCTTTGCCGTCGATGCCTTCAGACACTCTCGAGCGAGTTGTGGTTACCAACGTCTGGCCCCTTTCCGTACCGTCACGAGGAGAACGCGCCAGGGGGCGATAAGGATTCCGGTAGACCCCTGAATAATCCCTGAGACCGGCTATGTACCTATTCGGAAGCCGGGCACCCCGTAGATGCGTCGAGCCACCCGTACGCGGCTTCTCGTTATGCAGACGTAACGCCGCTGATCTGGGAAATAATCCACGCGTACTCGAACGCGAGCTCCCGCCAGGACTGGTAGCGCCCGCTCACGCCGCCGTGACCGGCCGACATCTCGGTCTTCAGCAGGAGCTCGCGCCCTTGCTGGCCCGCGCCAACGTGCCGCAGCGCGGCGACCCACTTGGCCGGCTCCACGTAGAGGACCCGGGTGTCGTTCAGGTTGGTCGTGGCGAGGATGGCGGGGTAGTCCCGGGCGGCCACGTTCTCATACGGGCTATAGGACTTCATGTACGCGTACACCTCGGGGTCCGCGAGCGGGTTGCCCCACTCCTCCCACTCGACCACGGTCAGCGGCAGGTCAGGATCCAGAATCGAGGTCAGCGGGTCGACGAAGGGCACCGAGGCGTGGATGGCCCGGAACCGGTCGGGAGCGAGGTTGGCCACGGCCCCCATCAGCAGCCCGCCGGCGCTGCCGCCGCGGGCGGCCAGCCGGTCCGCGCTGGTGTAGCCGGCCGTGACCAGGTAGTCGGCGCAGGCGACGAAGTCGGTGAACGTGTTGACCTTCGACAGCATCTTGCCCTGCTCGTACCAGCGCCGGCCCAGTTCGCCGCCGCCGCGGACGTGGGCCACGGCGTACACGATGCCGCGGTCCAGCAGCGACAGCCGGGAGATCGAGAACCCCGGGTCCATCGACGCCTCGTAGGACCCATAGCCGTAGAGCACGGCAGGGGCCGACCCGTCGAGCGGCACGTCGGCTCGCCGGGCGATAGACAGCGGCACCCGGGTGCCGTCGGGCGCGGTGGCCCAGCCCCGCTCCTGGACGTAGCGGGCTGGGTCGAACGGGCCGAACGTCGGGTCGTCCAGCACCGGGGTGCGCTTGAGCAGCGTTCTCTCGCCGGTGGCCAGGTCGTAGTCGTAGACCGAGTCGGGCGTGAGCATCGAGGCGTAGCCGAGCCGGATGGTCGGGGTGTCGTACTCCGACTCCCCGGGAGCGTCCACCACGTAGAGCGGCTCGTCGAACTCGATGTCGGCCCCGGTGAGCAGGTCGCCGTGCTCGTCGCGGGGGATCAGGTGCAGCCCGCTCAGCCCGTTCCGGCGGAGCGAGACCACGACGTGGCTGGCGTACGCGTCAACGCCCAGGATGCGCACCCCGGGCTGGTGCGGCAGCACCGGCCGCCACTCCGTGTGGTCCGTGGCGTCCAGCGGCGCCTCGGCGACGGCGAAGTCCTCGGCGCCGTCGTTGTGGGTGATCAGCAGCCGGTCACCGGCCGGCTCCACGTCGTACTCCACATCCTGGCGGCGCGGCGCCACCACCCGCGGCTCGCCCTCTGGGTCCGCTGTGGGCAGCAGCCTGTACTCGGTGGTGAGCTTGCTGCCCGCGGCGATGATGAGCCACTCCTCATCGCGGCTGGTCTCCACCCCGAGCCAGAACCGCTCGTCCGGCTCGGTGTAGACCTCGACGTCGGTGGCGGGGTCGGTGCCCAGCCGGTGCCGTAGCACCACGTACGGTCGCCAGGCCTGGTCGGCCCGGGCGTAGAAGAGGTGGTCGTTGCGCGCCCAGGCCGCCCCGTACGCGGTCTCTTCGATCCGGTCCTCACGCAACGCGCCGGACTCCAGGTCCTTCACCAGCAGGGTGAACCGCTCGTCACCCTTGACGTCCACGGAGTAGGCGAGCAGCCGTCCGTCGGAGGAGATACTGAATGCTCCGAGGGCGAAGAACTCGTGCCCCTCCGCCTCGGCGTTGGCGTCGAGCAGCACCTCCTCGCCCTCGATCTCGCCCTCAAGCACCGGTGGCGTGCGACGGTCGGGGGCCGGGGCGCGGCAGTAGATCGCATACTCCGAGCCTTCGACGGTGCGTGCGTAGTACCAGTACGCGCTACCGTCCCGGTGCGTAGCGAAGCTCGGCACGGTGAGGTCGGTCTCTTTGGTGCGGGCCTTGATCTCGGAGAACACGGCGTCGACGAGGGGCTGGTTCGCCGCGGTCACGGCTTCGGTGTGTTCGTTCTCTGCCTTGAGGTAGCCCAGGACATCCGCGTCCTCCTTGTCCCGCAGCCATTCATAGGGGTCTGAGAACCGGTCGCCATGGTGGATGCGGTCGATCGGCCGACGCGGGGCTATGGGCGCGGGAGGCTGCGATGGGTGCACGAGCGTCGAGCCTAGTAGGCGAGCGGGCTGAGAGTGCTCGTCATGGCGACAACGCCAGGCGGGCTCGGCCCGGGCGACAGGAGCCAATCGCCGGCCAGCTGTCTCAGCCATTCCGGGCGCCGCGGGACCACCAGGCGTTGGCCCTGGTGGGGGCGCGGACGGATGGGCCAGGATAAGCCCATGGGCGCAGAGGTCGACGCGACGCAGTTCAGCCGGGAGGACCGTAAGCGGCACCGCGAGAAGGTGCGCAAGGGCCTGGATGTGCTGGCTCGGATGCTGACCGAGTCGCGCTTCGACTTCGAGCGCCCGATGACGGGGCTGGAGATCGAGCTGAACCTGGTCGACGACCACGGTGACCCCGCCATGCGCAACGCCGAGGTACTGGCGGCCATCGCCGACCCGTCGTTTCAGACTGAGCTGGGCCGGTTCAACATCGAGATCAACGTCGCCCCCCGCCGGCTGGCTCAGGGTGGGTTCAGCTCCTTCGAGCAGTCGGTGCGCCAGTCGCTCAACGACGCGGACCCGCGGGCGAAGGCCGTCGGCTGCCAGCTGGTGATCATCGGCATCCTGCCCACGCTGATGCCCGACCACGTGACGTTGGACAGCGTGAGCGAGAATCCGCGCTACTCGCTGCTCGACCAGCAGATCTTCGCAGCGCGCGGCGAGGACCTGGAGATCGTCATCGATGGCGTCGAGCGACTCCAGATGATCTCCGACACGATCATGCCCGAGGCGGCCTGCACCTCCACCCAGGTACACCTGCAGGTCAGCCCCGACGACTTCGCCGGCTACTGGAACGCCGCTCAGGCCATCGCCGGCATCCAGGTCGCCGTCGGAGCGAACTCGCCGTTCCTCTTCGGCCACCAGCTGGTCGCCGAGTCCCGGATCCCGCTGTTCGAGCAGAGCACCGACACCCGCAGCGAGGAGCTCAAGACCCAGGGCGTACGTCCGCGGGTCTGGTTCGGCGAGCGCTGGATCACCTCGATCTTCGACCTGTTCGAGGAGAACTCCCGATACTTCCCGGCCCTGCTGCCGATCAGCTCCGAGGAGGACCCGGTCGCCGTACTCGACAGCGGGGGAGTGCCGCAGCTGGACGAGCTCCGGCTGCACAACGGCACGGTCTACCGGTGGAACCGGCCGGTCTACGACATCAGTGACGGCACGCCGCACCTGCGGGTGGAGAACCGGGTGCTGCCGGCCGGGCCGACGGTGGTGGACACCATGGCCAACGCCGCCTTCTTCGCCGGTCTGGTGCGGGCGCTGGCCGACGACGACCGGCCGGTCTGGACCCAGATGTCCTTCCAGGCGGCCAACGAGAACTTCGTGGCCGGGATCAAGAACGGCATCACCGCGGAGGTGTACTGGCCCCAGGTCGGCCAGGTCCGGGTCGCCGAGCTGGTGGTCCGCAAACTGCTACCGATGGCGGCGCGGGGCCTGCGGCTGTGGGAGGTCGACGAGGCGGAGATCAGCCGGCTGCTGGACGTGATCGAGCGCCGCTGCCTGCGCCTGGCCAACGGCGCCACCTGGCAGACTGCCCAGGTGGCCAGCCGGGAGCGAGCGGGTGCCTCGCGGGCCGAGGCCCTGCGCGGCATGCTCGGTGACTACCTCGAGCGCATGCACAGCAACGAACCGGTACACACCTGGGAGGAACGCGAATGACGGAGACGACGGAGTCTCCCGTCCCGGAGGCGGGAGGGACCCGGGGTTCGGTCATCGTGGTCGGATACTCCGCCCGGGCCGAAGGGCGCGCTGCCCTCCAGCGAGCGGTGAGCGAGGCCACCCTGCGGGGCTCCTCCCTGTTGGTCGTGCACACCGCGCCGGACGCCGAGCTGAGCGAGCTCGAGGAACAGCTGACCGCCGCCGGTGTGCCGCACCAGGTGCAAGCCGCCCGGGACTCTCTGGACCCAGCCGACGAGGTGCTGAAGGCGGCGGAGTCCAGCAGTGCGGAGTTCATCGTGATCGGGCTGCGCCGGCGCTCGCCGGTCGGCAAGCTGCTGCTCGGCAGCAACGCCCAGCGGGTGCTGCTCGATGCCGGCTGCCCGGTCCTGGCCGTGAAAGCCGCCCCCGAGTCGTAGCAGCTGGCCGCATAGCGGTCCGCTCTCCGAACATCGGAGGTCCGCCCCGCTGCCGTCGGAGGAGCGGGCGGGAACTCCGAATCGTTTGGAGAGCCGTGCCAGAATACCTCTGGAGCTGCTCTTGACATCCGAGGGCCTCTGCCTGCCCTAGTTTCGCCCGGTGATCCGAGAGGTTTGTGTGACACCCCCCAGACTTGATACCTCCGCCCGCACCGTCGAGGATCAGCCCGCTTCGGCTCCGGTGAAGAAGTCCGCGACCACGAAGAAACCCGCCAAGAAGGCGTCGCTGAAGGCGGTCGCCGCAGATGCGGGACCAGACGCCACCAAGGTCGACCCCGTTGCCGCGACCGTCGCTGACGGCGCGGACGTGGACCCGGAAGATCTCGCGCTCGAGGATCTCGAGGTCGACGTGGTCGACGTGGTCGAGGAGGTGGAGGTCGAGGCTGTCGTCGTGCCGACCGACGTGGTCCTGGACCTCGAGGCCGACGAGGTGGTGCTGACCGTCGGCAAGAAGCGCACGCTTGACGACGTCGACGAGTCGACGTTCGAGCCGGCCGAGGAGGCCAAGCTCGAGGGCGAGCTGACCGAGGACCAGGGCTTCGTCCTGTCCGAGGCCGACGACGCCGACGAGCCCGAGCAGCAGGTGATGGCCGCGGGGGCGACCGCAGACCCGGTCAAGGACTACCTGAAGCAGATCGGCAAGGTGGCACTGCTCAACGCCGAGCAGGAAGTCGAGCTGGCCAAGCGGATCGAGGCCGGCCTGTTCGCCGACGAGAAGATCAACGACGAAGGCACCAAGGTGAAGCCCGCTCAGGTCGACGACTTCGAGTGGATCGCCGAAGACGGGCGCCGGGCCAAGAACCATCTGCTCGAGGCCAACCTGCGGCTGGTCGTCTCGCTGGCCAAGCGCTACACCGGGCGAGGGATGTTGTTCCTGGACCTGATCCAGGAGGGCAACCTCGGCCTGATCCGGGCCGTCGAGAAGTTCGACTACACCAAGGGCTACAAGTTCTCCACCTACGCCACCTGGTGGATCCGGCAGGCGATCACCCGGGCGATGGCCGACCAGGCCCGGACCATCCGGATCCCGGTGCACATGGTCGAGGTCATCAACAAGCTCGCCCGGGTGCAGCGCCAGATGCTGCAGGACCTGGGCCGCGAGCCCACCCCGGAGGAGCTGGCCCGCGAGCTGGACATGACCCCGGAGAAGGTCGTCGAGGTCCAGAAGTACGGTCGGGAGCCGATCTCGCTGCACACGCCTCTGGGCGAGGACGGCGACTCGGAGTTCGGTGACCTGATCGAGGACTCCGAGGCGGTCGTTCCGGCGGATGCGGTGAGCTTCACCCTTCTGCAGGAGCAGCTGCACGATGTGCTGGACACCCTGAGCGAGCGCGAGGCCGGCGTTGTCTCGATGCGGTTCGGTCTGACCGACGGTCAGCCGAAGACCCTGGACGAGATCGGCAAGGTCTACGGGGTGACCCGGGAGCGGATCCGTCAGATCGAGTCCAAGACCATGAGCAAGCTGCGCCACCCGTCCCGGTCCCAGGTGCTGCGGGACTACCTGGACTGACCTCGGTCAGCTGCGAAGGCAACACGCGTCTGCCG
>DASQUF010000226.1:0-2827 GCA_035641435.1 Propionibacteriaceae bacterium
CCGCTGATCTTGAGCTGGGTCTTGGCTGGCCGCAGGTCGCGCTCGGCCTGGTTGTTGGTGAACGGCACGGTCAGGTCGCGGGCGAAGCGGAGTACCTGCTCGTCGCGGTCGTGGAGGCGGACGAGCAGGTTGCGGGTGGGAGTCTGTTTCCGTCCGGCGGCCGGGCGGTGGGTGGCCAGCCCGCACAAGATCGCGTGCCGCCATCTGTCGTGCAGCGGGTCGGCGACCTCGGGTGGGATCTGGCTCAGGCCCTGGTCACGGGCCTGGTGGGCGGCGGTGTTGAGGCCCAGTAGCGCCGCGAGCGCCTGCTCGGGCCAGACCTGGTCGGGGTGGGCCTCGGCGGCCGCGGTGAGCTCCCGGGCCAGGTGCGCCCCGCACAGGGCGTGGTGGGCGTCGGGGTAGGCGTCGTAGATCGACAGGGCGTCGTGTACCGCGATCCCGCGGTAGTCGGGCAGCACCCCGAACTCGTTGACTGCGGCCCGCCCGCGGGAGCGGTGCAGGTGGTAGGCGGTGAGTCGCTCGGTGCCGGCGACGTGCAGCCACCACCGCGCCCCAGCGATGCTGCTGGAGGTCTCGTCTACGTGCACCACATGCGCCAGCACGATCAACGATTTGATCAGCTTCTCGGTCTCGGCCAGCGCGGCGGCGGCCTCGCCCACCGCGCTGGTAACCCAGCCGGTGGACGGCCGCGCCCCGGTCAGGTCGGCGATCAGCTGTGCGGTCCGGGCGACCGGGACGTGGTGGAACACCAGCAGATACACCGCCAGCGCGCGCAGGCTCGGCCCGTACTGGGTCGGCCCGCGCACTCCGGGTGGGGCCACGGCGAGGGTCACCGCACCGCAGCCACACCGGCGGCGGTGCAGCCGATGCTCGGTGACCACCGGGTGGACCGGCGGGATGTCGTGGACCTGGCGGCGCACCACGCCCACTGGTTCGCCGCCGAGAGCAGCACCACAGCCCCGGCAACAGACCGGCAGATGCTCGACGACCTCGTCCGGGTCGTCCACCAGCGCCAGCGTGCTGCCCGGTGAACCCGGCTGCTTGCCCGGCCGGCGACCCGAACCACGCCGACCTGGCTCACGCGGCGGCACCTGCGGGCCATCGGCAGAGGGCGGCTGCGAGGAGTTCCGCGAGTTACGAGCGAGCCGGCGTTCCAGCTCCGCAACCCGGGCGGTGAGCAGCTCGATCATCCGAGCCTGCTCAACGACCAGCGCGAGCAACTGCTCCCGCGACGCCTCCTCCAGCCCGGACACGAGACGACATGATCATCCCTCGGCGATCACCAACCCGGCACCGACACACCGACGATCAACAGCGGCCGGATCGTGAATGGTTACCTCCAGCAACGACTGGCGGACCGTGTTCCGACGCTTCGCGCCCGAAGCCGTAGCCGCCGCGCATCTCGGCCTCGTACAGGCCGTCCAACAGATCGCTGCGCGGCTCGGAGCGACTCCCGGCCAGATCGCACTGGCGCGCAGGGCCCGCACATCGTGCCAATTCCCGGGACCGGCCGACTCGAGCGGATCGAGGAGAACCTCCGCGCCGCAGACATCCAGCTCACGGCCGAGGATCTCGCCGAACTCGACCGCGTCTCCCCTAAGAACCAGGTCAGGGAGACCACTACCCCGAGCAGATGCAGCGCCTCATCGGCCGCCGACCGGCCGGCAGCACACTCCGCGCGATGGCGGCCCACCGGTCGGCCGCCCCTCGGTGTCGACTCATTCGCGTACGGTGTCGGCACGATGCTGATCCTTCCAGTGAGGACACGTCCTCACCGGGACAAGGAGTCAACCGAAGCCGGGGCAGGCCCCTGCAGCGTGTGGTCGGCGGAGCAGTACCGCGCGCAGTCCAGGTCGTGCCCGAGGGTCACCTTCGTCCACTCCGCGAACACGGTACCGGTCGACCGCGTCCTGTCCGCCGGACGGCGCACAAGCATCCGCGAGGTAGGGCCCACCAGAGGGTTACACCACTCCACGCTCGGCGCCGCGACCGCGACGATCTCCCACCTGCGGGTCTTGGTGGAGGCGAGAATGCAGCCGGTCGCGCTGGGGGATCAACTGGAGCTGGGTGTCCAGCTGCCCGCCATCCGGTGACAGCAGACCGTCGTCTTTGCCCGGAGATCCTGACAAGCACGCCGCCGTTGATGGCAGGGTGGGCGCGGTGATTGAGCAGACCGCGGCGGCTCGGCCGGGAGCCGGGGCGCTGTTGCGGGACTTGGACCAGGCGCCACCCAGCGAACTGGTCGATGTCTGCTCAAGCTGGTTGGCCCGGCATGTAGCGGCGCAGGCTTGTGTGCTGCTGCTGGCCGACTATGCCGAAGGTAGTTTGGAACCGGTCGCGGGTGGCCCGGCCGTGGCGCATATCCGCCCGCAGGACCTGATGGACAGCGCGGCGGGGGCGGCCTACCGCGAGCAGCGTCGAGTCACCGCCGCGTTGGATGACGCGGGAGAGGCCGCCGCCGCCGGCGCGGCGGCCGGAGGCGTGGGCGGACCGACGTTGGTCGTGTATCTGCCGGTGTCGGTCCGCGCCGAGCGCCTAGGAGTCCTCGCCGTCACCTTGCCTGGTCACGGCCTGGGCCACGAGGTGGGGAGGTCCTCGGCGACGTCGCGCGGGTGCTGGGGCATGTGCTGACCGGTGCGCGCCGCTACACCGACCGGTTCGAGATGCTGCGGCGCCGCCGTGAACTCGGAACGGGGATCTTCCTGTCGATCTCGCGGATCCTGCCCGATGCCTACCCCCTCGGGGACGAGCGGTACGTGGGCCATCGAGCACCGGTTGGGCCGGCTCCTCGGCGTCGGCGTGATCCAGCCCCGCCTGCGGCAGGTTT
>DASQUF010000227.1:0-2194 GCA_035641435.1 Propionibacteriaceae bacterium
CGGCTGCAGTGGCCGCTCGTGCCTGCGGTCCAAGCGAATCGACGAACTCGGTGAGGGTCTCAGGGCCACGACTGTTGCTGAGCACCACGTCGTGGCCCGCATTGACCGCCAGCCGGGCAAGGGTGCTGCCGATGTTTCCACTGC
This sequence comes from Propionibacteriaceae bacterium, assembly GCA_035641435.1. Taxonomy (GTDB): domain Bacteria; phylum Actinomycetota; class Actinomycetes; order Propionibacteriales; family Propionibacteriaceae; genus Microlunatus. The sequence continues at coordinate 145 of DASQUF010000227.1, forward strand.
CGATGAGCCCGATGTTCGTCATGTGCCCCCTCAAGCCATGCAAAGGCAGACCTATTCCCGACGCGGACCTCTATCGCTTTCAGGCTCGGATAGCCGGCTACCTTCCGCGGCACCCCGACGTGACCATGGGGGCATCGCCGAGGCGCTGGAACCCACCGCAGTCGACCGCCGTCATCTCTCGGCGCTTCTGCGCCGTCATCCGTAGTTCCAACTCGGTAGCCGTTACGGCTGGGCCGTCGGCCCTACGCGGTCCACACTCAAAACCCAACGCATCGTCGTCATGGCTTCCGCGATCGCGGGGCCCGGCCTTCTCATCCGTAGGACCACGATGTGCGTTCGCCGAGCGCGATCTACCCACGTGGTCCTCAGCGTCAACCGGCGGTTATGTCCACCGTTGTCCGCCACCGTCCGCCCGTCGAGTTAGCAAGGCGTTAGCCCGTCCCGGCTGCTCGATCAGCCCGCATAGCAGGTCGCCGGACAGCTGTCTGCATTCGTCTGTGCGGTCGCGGCCAGGCCGGGGCGTCAACCCGTCGGGCCGGTCGGGGACGGTGGCGGATGAGACCGAATGAGACCAGACCTGAGGCCGTTGCGGTCCGCGCACAGGTCGTATACCTGACCCACTGGCGGGAGTGAGCCGACGTCAACGTCCACACCGAGGCGTGCCAACGGGCACGATCCACGGGCAGCTGGCCTAACACAGCCCATCCGCCGAGAGGGCGGCACGAGGCCGTAAGCCGCCCTTTCAGACCTGATCCCAGGTACGTCGCTGCCGGGGAGTTGGATGTCGGGTATGGACGCGCAGACCCTGCTGGCCGGCCGGTATCGCCTGGACCGGCGTATCGGGTCTGGCGGGATGGGTCAGGTCTGGGCGGCGCGTGACACGGTGCTCGGCCGGGACGTGGCGGTCAAAGTGCAGCAGTTCGACCCGCAGGGTGACCGGGCTGCGTTCGAACGGTTTGTCCGGGAGGCCCGGACTGCGGCCGGGCTGCAGCATCCCAACGTCGTGACCATCTTTGACAGCGGCACGGATCGGCATACGGCGTTCCTGGTCATGGAGCTGCTGCCCGGGCCGACCCTCGACGGCTACGTGGCTCAGCATGGACCCTTGCCGGAACGGGAGGCCGTGGCCCTGGCCGGGCAGGTCGCGTCGGGGCTGGCCGTGGCCCATGGCGCGGGAGTGGTGCACCGAGACATCAAGCCCGCCAATCTGATGTTCGACGCTCATGGCACGCTCAAGATCGTCGACTTCGGCATCGCGCATCTGGCCCAGACGGCTGCGGCGCGGTTGACGGCGCCGAACACCGTCATCGGTAGCCCGCCGTACCTTTCACCCGAGCAGCTTCAGGGGCGTTCAGCCGACGAGCGCAGCGACCTGTACGCCCTGGGCTGTGTCATCACCACGATGCTGACGGGAAGACCACCCTTCGAGGCTGAGCATCCACTCGCGTACGCACACCAGCACGTGGCTGCCATACCACCACGAGTCCGGGATCGTCGGCCGGAGGTCAGCCCGGCGCTCGATGCGCTGGTAGCGCAGTTGCTCAGCAAGTCACCGCAGGACCGGCCCCAGTCGGCCCGCGAGGTGCTCGAACGCCTCACCCATCCACAACCCGACTCACTGACCCCGGAGGCGGCGGTACCCACCACCGTGATCCCGGCCCAGACCACTCGGTCGATGCCGACCGATGGCATCGCCACTGCCGTGGCTGCCATGCCGCAGCGAAGGCCAACCTCCGGTCGGTGGATCGCGGCCGGTGCTGCCGTGCTCATCCTCCTAGCGGCAGTTCTGATCGCCGCTGTGATGGCCGAAAACCGAACCGCACGATCGCCCACCGCGTCGACTTCACCTGCGCCGAGCCGGCAGCCGGCAACCACGTCAAGCGAGGCGCCACCCTCAGCCAGTGCCCCGAGCTCATCCGCGCCGAGCCGGCAGCCGGCCACGACGTCAGCGACCCCGTCGGCCGAGGTGAGCAGCACCAAGCCGGATTTGCGGCAGGCCTTGTCTGACCTTCGCGGAGCCGTACGCGCTGTATCGAGCACCGGGCAGATC
>DASQUF010000228.1:0-10095 GCA_035641435.1 Propionibacteriaceae bacterium
CGTCTCGACGAGCGCCGATCCCTGAGGTACGTCCGCTGCCCCACGCTTATCGTCTCGGCTCCGCAGGATTCCCTGTGCAGCGTGGCCAAGCACGTCGAGATGAACCATCTGATCGGCCGGTCGACGCTGGCCATTCTCGAGAACTGCGGTCACCTGTCTCCGCTCGAGCAGCCGCGCCAGGTCACCGAGCACTTCGCCCGCTGGCGGTCGACTCAATTCGCGGGCTCCTCGGACACGGCCTCTTAGGACACGGCCGCAAGCCGGCGGGAGGCGAGCTCCGCTCCCTCGGCCAGCGTGGCCAGCTTGGCGTAGACAATCTCCGGGTCAACCGCACCGAAGCCGGCGAAGGTGGAGAAGCCGCAATCCGTACCGGCGATCACCCGGTCGGCGCCTACCAGATCCACGAAGCCTCGGAGCCGGTTTGCCACGACGTGGGGGTGCTCGATGAAGTTCGTGGTCGTGTCGATCACGCCCGGGATCAGCACCTTGTCGTCGGGGATGCGGTCGCGGTGATCGGTGAACGCCTCGAGGTCGTGCTGGTGCCGAGGATTGGCCGTCTCGAAGAGCAGGCCCGCAGGTTTGGCCTTCAGCAGCACCGGCAAGATCGTCGCCATCTCGACGTCGCGGTGATGGGGACCTTCGTAGTTCCCCCAGCAGACGTGCATCCGCGCTCGGTCCGAGGGCACGTCGCGGAGAGCCGCGTTGAGGACTTCCACGTGTCGCTCGATGCGCGCGAGGTACTCGGCTTCGTCGCGGTCCTTGTACATCATGTGGCGGCCGAGACCGAGGTCCGGACTGTCGAGCTGCAGCGTCACTCCCGCCGCCACGATGGCCTCGTACTCGGGCCGCATCGCCTCGGCCAGCGCCTCGAGGTACGCGTCGTCGTCCGGGTAATAGTCGTTGGGCTGGAACAGGGCGATCACTCCCGGTGATGCGGCGTTCATGAAGCCGGCCGGGCGGCCGTACCGATTCCGCGCCGCATCGAAGCGTCGGAGGTCGTCCTCGAGCGGCTCGAGGGTCATCGGGGTCACTTCACCGACGCACCGCGGACGCCGGTACGTCGGCGTGCCGCCGCCCTTTGCCTGGCGTTCCAGGAAGCTCGGGAAATCTTCGAGGTCGGCTGGCGGGCGTCGAGGCGAGTCGCCGTCGAAGCCGGTGATCCGGTCCTTGATGTAGGTGGCGTAGCTGATCTTGGCCATCTCGCCGTCGGAGACCAGGTCGATGCCGGCGTCGACCTGTCGCCGGACCGCGTCCTCGACGGCGGCGGTCATGGTCTCGTCGAAGCGACGCGCGTCGACCGGCTCGCCCCGTTCGGCGGCGAACAACAGGTCGGTGACCTCGGCGGATCGCGGCAGCGAACCCACGTGGGTGCTCGAAATCTCAGCCGTCACGCTCACTCCTTCGTCGTCGAGGTCCCGCCGGTCCGCTACTAATACCAGTGGCGGCTGGGCGCTCACTTGCCAGGACCCAACCGCTTCTTCTAGTTTATACGTATGCACCTTACGGCCCGGGACCGGAAGCTGATCAGTGGCACCGTCACGACCGTACGCGAGCCCGCCCGACCCGACGTGCCGGCCCAGGCCGACCCGAAGGTGAGCGAGACCGTGTCGGCCATGCTGGCGGAGATCGAGCGCGACGGACTGCCTGCCGTCCGTCGGTACGCTGAGCGGCTCGACGGATGGACCGGCGGCGAGGACTTCGAGATTCCCAGCGACCAGATGGTCGCCCTCACCGAGGACCTGCCCGCCGACCTCAAGGCGGCCCTCGACGCTGGGGCCGAGCGCACCCGCCGCTTCGCCGAGATGCAACGGGCGCACCTGACCGACTTCGAGGACGAGGTCATTCCCGGCGTCGTCTGCGGGCAGAAGTACATCCCGGTCAACAACGTCGGTGCCTACCTCCCGGCCGGCCGTTTCCCCCTGCTGGCCAGTGCGTTCATGACCGTGGGGGTCGCCCGAGCGGCCGGGGTTCCGAACGTCGTGAGCTGCACCCCGCCGTCGCGTCAGGGGCAACCGCACCCGGCGGTGCTCTATGCGGCCCGCGCGTCCGGGGCCGAGCGCGTCTTCGCCATCGGGGGAGTCCAGGCGCTCGCGGCGATGGCGTTCGGCCTACTGGACGGCCAGCCCGCCGACATGATCGTCGGCGCCGGGAACGCGTTCGTCGCCGAGGCCAAACGCCAGCTGTACGGGAAAGTCGGTATCGACGTACTCGCCGGGCCCTCCGAGGTAGCGGTCATCGCCGACGACACCGCCACCGCAGAGATGGTCGCTGCCGACCTGCTGGCCCAGGCCGAGCACGGACCGAGCTCGCCCGCCTGCCTGGTCACCACGTCGGAAGAGCTGGCCGCCGCGGTCGAGGTCGAGATCTCCCGCCAGCTGGAAGGCCTGGCCACCCGGGACATCGCCGGCCCGGCCTGGCGGGACTGGGGATCGATCTACGTCGCCGACTCGGCCAAGACGGCGGGAGAAGTGATGGACCTGCTCGCCCCCGAGCACCTGGAGATCCTGACCGCCGACCCCGACTTCTACCTCGAGCACCTGCACAACTACGGCTCGCTCTTCCTCGGTCCGTGGTCGACCGTCGCGTACGCCGACAAGGGCATGTCGGGGACCAACCACGTCCTGCCCACCGGCCGCGCCGCCCGCTACACGGGCGGGCTCTCGGTCACCGGTTACCTGAAACAGCTCACCTACCAACGGGCGACGCAGGACGCAACCCGACCGCAGGCCGAGCTGGTCGTCACCATCGCCGACTTCGAGGAGATGCCCGGACACCGCGACAGCGCCCAGCTGCGACTCGACCTGCTCGAGCGGGCCGACGACCCGGCGTCCGGGCGCTGACGTCGGTAACCGGCGTGTATCGAACTCTCGACTTAGCCTGTCCTTATAGTGATGCATACGTATAACATCCGATCAGTTTGTCGTTCCGACCAAACCACGTGCGTCTTCGACGCACATTGAACAGGAGAAGCTTCATGCGAAATCGACCCCGGAACCGGGTGCTTCTCGGCGCAGCGGCCATTGCCGCGTCGATGGCCCTGGTGGGCTGTGGCGCTGGGTCCCGCACCGGTGCGGAGACAGCAACCCAGGTGGCCTGTGACTTCGAGAACCCGGCCCAGCCGACCACGGTCAACGTGCTGGCCTACAACTCCTCTGCGGTCGACCCGTTCACCAACACGATGGTGAAGAGCTGCACCCGCGACAACGTCACGGTCAAGCACGACCCGATCGACTTCGCCGGTCAGGTGCAGAAGACGACAGCGACGCTGGCCGGCGACAAGGGCACCTACGACATCATCGAGACCTACGGCTTCATCATCGGGCCGAACGCCGATGCCGGAAAGCTCCAGCCGCTCGACGAGCTGTTCGCGAAGCACTCTGAGAAGTACAAGCTCGACCAGATCGAGCCGTCGATGCGGGAGGGCATGAGCTACGACGGCAAGCTCTACGGGCTGCCGATGCAGGCGCAGATGTTCGTGATGGCCTACCGCAAGGACGTCTTCGACAAGAACGGCCTGACCGCTCCGACGACCTTCGCGGAGATGAAGGACGCGGCCAAGAAGATCCAGGACGCGGGGGACATGAAGTACCCGATCGCCCTGCCCTGGCTGGCCACCGGTGACATTTCCACCCAGTACCAGGCGGCCCTCAACTCCCTCGGCACCGACTTCGTCGACCCGGAGACCAAGGAACCGCAGTTCGACAGCCCGGAGTCGAAGAAGGCGCTGGACGAGATGATATCCCTGCTCCCCTACATGGACCCGCAGGTCACGACCTTCGACCAGCCCAAGGTGCAGCAGCAGATGTACAACGGCACCGCGGCGATCGCCATCATGTTCTCCGGCCGGATGAACGACCTGACGCTACAGACCAACAGCCAGTACTACGACAAGTTCGCCTTTGCCGCCCCGCCGGCGGTCGAGGAAGGCGACAGCCTGTTCAGCCGGCTGTCGATCGACGGCTGGTCGCTGCCGGAGAACACCCAGCTGGACTCGGACCTGCTGTTCCAGATGATCGCCGCGTCGGTCAGCGAGGAGGCCTCCAAGTCCGCGGTCCCGGCCGCATACCCGGCGCGTAAGGGCGCGGTGACCCCCGACAGCTCTCCGTACGCCCAGGCAGCGATCGACTCGATCGCCAAGACCGAGGCGCCGGTGACGGCTCCGTACGTGCCGGACGTGTCCAACGCCGTGATCTCGTTGGTCGCGCAGACCATCCTGGGCAAGCTCTCGGTGGAGGAGGGCCAGGCGCAGATGCAGGCCGCCGCCGAGAAGGTGATGGCGAAGTACTGACCCGTATGCCGGGGCGCGGTCGTCGGCCGCGCCCCGGCCAGCGGTCCGGTGACACCGGACCAGGAGAGTTGGGGAGGTGAGAGATGCGTAAGCGAGAGTTCGCGCTGCTGGTGGGACCCAGCATGCTCGTGATGTTCGGACTGCTGGTGGTGCCGCTCTACCGCACGATCCAGTGGAGCTTCCAGGAGGTGCAGTACGGGGCGCCGGGCGTCTTCGTCGGCCTGCAGAACTACACGGCCGCGCTGACCGACCCGCGGTTCGGGCGGGCGGTGCTGTTCACCGTCGTCCTGACCCTGTTCGTCACGGCGGCTCTGGTCGTCCTCGGCTACGTCATCGCCACCCTGGTCAACCAGATCGGCAAGCTGCGGCCGGTGGTGCTCGGCATCCTGCTGGTCGCCTACGTGCTGCCCGCCGTGGTCGGCGCGGCCGCCTTCTCCTGGCTGTTCGACACCAACTTCGGCGGGGTGGCCAACCTGGTGTTCACCAGGCTGACGGGGACCGAGATCCTCTGGTTCACCGACGTCTGGCCGAACCGGGTGATGATCATCCTGTTCACCATCTGGCACCTGCTGCCGTTCAGCATGCTGATCATCCTGGCCGGGCTGCAGGGCGTGCCGGACGAGATCATCGAGGCGGCCAAGATCGACGGGGCGACCTCGCTCAAGTCGCACCTCTACGTCATCGTGCCGACCATCCGGGGGGTGCTGTTCTTCGTCACCCTGATCTCGATCATGGACGTGCTGCGCACCTTCGACCAGCTCATTCCGCTCGCGCCGCAGGCCGTCGAGATCGGCAACGAGTCGATCATGCTGTACATCTACAACATCGCCTTCCGCGAAGGCAGCGAGCGGCTCGGTCTGGGCAGCGCGGTCAGCGTGCTCACCATCCTGCTGATCCTGCTGATGCTGACGCCCTTCATCCGCGACACGTTCAAGGAAGCGAGGGCAGCCCGATGACCACCACCGAGCCCCAGCTCAGCGTCAGCCAAGCGGTCCAGGCCGCGGAGCCGGCAGCCCGGCCAGCCCGCAAGCGTCGCGCATTCTGGGTGGTGGCCGGGCTGTTCCTGCTGGCCACCTGCATCCTGTCGCTGGCCCCCTTCATCTGGACCGCGATGTCGGTGACCAAGCCGACCAACGTCGCGTTCGCGAACCCGCCGGTGTTCATCTACACGCCAACCCTGCAGGCCTTCGTCGACCTGTGGCAGACCACCTACTTCGCCCGCTACCTGGTGAACACCCTCATCGTGGCGGGCATCACCACCGTGTTCGGCCTGTTGATCGGACTCCCGGCGGCGTACGCGCTGTCCCGGTACGGCGGCTACGTCTCGGCCGTCCTGCTGATCCTTGCCCTGATCTTCCGGGCCCTGCCGCGGTTCGCCGTCGTGCTGCCGATCTACGACATCAGCCGGGCCCTGGGGATCTACGACACGACGTACGCGCTGGCCATCGCCCTGGTGGCGATCAACCAGCCGTTCAGCATCTGGTTGCTGCGCAACTTCTTCGCCGAGATCCCGCGCAGTCTGGACGAGGCGGCCATGATCGACGGCTGCACCCGGATCAGCATGCTGCGCAAGGTGATGATCCCGCTGATGGGTCCGGGCATCCTGACCGCCGGCATCTTCTTGTTCCTGTTCGCCTTCCAGGAGTACCTGACTGCGGCGATCCTGACCGACACCGCCAGCAAGACGGTGCCCGTCTTCATCACCACGCAGCTCGGCCAGACCCTGCCGATGCTGCAGCAGGCCGGCGCCGCGGCCATGCTGCTAACCCTGCCGGTGATCGCCATCGCCTTCATCGCCCAGAAGTACCTGATCGCCGGGCTGGCCTCGGGGGCTGTCAAGGGTTGAGCGACGACCCGCTGGTTCTGCTGCCGGGACTGAACTGCTCGCCCGCGCTCTGGTCGGCCATCGACGTGGGACCGGCGGTCACGCCGATCCTGACCGAGCCGTCGGTCGACGGCCAGGTGCAGCGGCTGCTCGACGAGCTGCCGCCGCGGTTCGCGGTGGCCGGGCTGTCCCTCGGCGGGATCGTGGCCATGGCCCTGGTCCGGCGGGCGCCGGAGCGGGTGACCCGGCTCTGCCTGATGTCGACCACGTCTCGGCCACCGACCAGCCAGCAGTACGCCATGTGGGCCCGGCAGCGGGCCGCCCTGGCGGCCGGCGCCACGGCCCGCGACCTGCAGCGTGAGATCAAGGCCGCACTGCTGTCGCCGCAGGCCCGGGCCACCCAGCCGCAGCTGGTCGAGGTCGCGCTGGCGATGGCCGACGACATCGGCACGCAGACGCTGGACGCCCAGCTGGCCCTGCAGGCGACCCGGGTCGACGAACGCCCGGGACTCGCGCAGGTTCGCTGCCCCACCCTGATCATCGCCGCTCGGGACGACGCCCTGTGCCGGCCGGAGCGGCACGCGGAGATGCACGCGCTGGTCGCGGGGTCCCAACTGGTGGAGCTGGACCAGTGCGGGCACCTGTCGCCCCTCGAGCAGCCGACCGCGGTCGAGACCTTGATTCGGAGCTGGGTGGGACTCCTCTCGCCCGGAAACCGGTCACTCCCGACAGTTCTCAGCCCCTAGAACCTGTCGTTTGTGACCGGTTTCCGGGAGAAGGGGGTCGGATCAGGGCCGGGCGGAGCCCAGGGCGGCCAGGTGCTCCATCAGCGTGTGAGTGAGGTTGTAGACGACCATGCTCGCGCCGTCGGCGAAGGACTGGCGAGCCTGGTCGGGACCGTTGACGATGTCCAGCCGGACCAGTCCCCGCTCGGCGAGTTGATCATGGACGGAGCGGATCGAGTCGGCGGGCGCCGGATCGGCGGCGGTGCTGGACGCGCGTAGGTCGGCGGTGCCGATCATGATCCCGTCCAGGCCGGGGGTCTGCAGGATGTCGCCGCAGTTGGTCACGCCTGCCGGCGACTCGATCATGCCGATGACCAGCGTCTCGGCGACCAGCCGCTCCTGGTGGGCCTTCGGGTCGACCTGCCCGTAGCGGCCCGCGCGCGAGTACGTCGCGAAGCCGCGATGTCCCAGCGGCGGATAGTGCACCGAGTCGACCAGGGCTCGCGCCTGGGCGGGCGTATCGATGTGGGGCGCAACGATGCCGGCGGCGCCCGCGTCCAAGGCCCGGAGCGCCAGAGCCGGCTCGGCGCTGCCCACCCGGACCAGGGTCGGCACCGCGTACGCGGCGGTGACCGCCAGGTGCTGGCGCAGCGGCACCAGGTCCGCCGGGCCGTGCTCGCAGTCGATCAGGACGAAGTCGAAGCCGGCGACGGCGCACATCTCGACCAGCTCCTCGCCCGGCATGCGGAGGAGTACACCGAGCAGCCGATCGCCGTCGGCCAGCCGACTCTTGACGCCCATCGCGCCCCTTCCAGTTGTAGACATACGTATGCTAACCCGCCTTGAACGTGGGTGAGCCATAGGTCACATCTGGTTGCAGCCAGGCTATGCATACGCATACACTAGCGACATGCCGCTCGACCCGATCGCGTACAAACCCTACGGCGACCCTGACGAGTTCATCCGCGAGGTGACCGACCTGATCTGGGTGGATCGGGCCATCGGCTACATCCGGGACAACTACGAGCCCGACTCCATCGTGCACGGCGCGTACGGCACGTCGGTGACCCGGGATGAGGTCATCGAGGGCAGCCTGATGCGGATCGCGGACCTGCCGGACCGCATCGGCCAGGCCGACGACGTGGTCTGGGAGGCCCGTGGCGACGACGCGTTCCTCAGCTCGCACCGCATCCTCTCGGCCGACCCGAGCAACGAGTTCGTCAGCCGGACGATCGCCAACTGCCTGTACCGGCGCGGCCGCATGGTCGAGGAGTGGGTGGTTCGCGACTCGCTGGCCATCGCTCTCCAGACCGGGCTCGACCCCGACGAGGTGGCGCGGGGCAAGGTCTTCCGCGGCTACGTCGGCAGCTTCACCGAGCCGGCCCAGCCCGACGTGATCGCGGCGGGGGACAGCGGTCCCCGACCGGACGACTTCCGCCCCGAGGTGGAGCTCGTGCTCGAGTTCATCCAGCGGGTCTGGAACGACCGCGACCTGGAGAAGGTCAAGGACTTCATGGTCCGCGACCTCACCCTGCACACCGTGGGCTACCGGACCATTATCCGGCCCGAGGGCTACCGTCGCTCGCTGCTCAGCCTGCTGCGGTCCTTCCCGAGCGGGCAGTTCGAGGTCCGCGACATCGCCACCAACTACGCCGAGCGCTACGCCGGCCTGCGCATCGCCGTGCTGTGGAAGTTCACCGGTGCCTACAACGGCTTCCCGGCGTACGGACCGAACAACGGCGCTGAGGTCGACGTGCTGGGGGTATCCCAGTTCCTGATCCAGTCCGGACGGATCGTGCAGGAGGTCCGGCTCTTCGACGAGATCGCCCTGCGCTCCCAGATCTACAGCTACGGCGGCGGCGACGACGGGATCGTCACCGCCAACATCTACTGAGCCCGCCTCGCGCTCGGCACTACACACGTTAGGAAGTACCGCCATGACCACCGATGTCCTTGTCGTCGAAGCCGGCGAGCTGGAGCGCCGCACGGTCCGCCGCAGTGAGTGGGTGTCCAGCCGCACTGCCTTCATCGACTGCCGGACGCCCGGCTCGGACCGCAAGGACAACTACGCCTTCATCGGCCCCGGCGTCTCCCAGAGCTCGGACCAGTTCGTCAACCTGACCGAGCGGCACGGCTTCAACGTCGGCGCGGCCGGCATGCCCAACGGCGTCACCAACAACCTCCACCTGCACTTCACGGCCGAGGTCTTCATCAACTTCGGCGGCACCTTCCGGGTCCGCTGGGGGGTCGACGGGAAGCAGGGCGAGTACATCTCGCACGACGGGGACGTCATCTCGGTGCCGACCTGGATCTTCCGCGGCTTCACCAACGAGGGCCCCGACGACGGCATCCTGCTCACCTTCCTGGGGCAGGACGTGACCGGCGGCATCATCTGGGGGCCGTCGGTGCTCCGGGACGCCGAGAAGCACGGGCTGCTGCTCACCGCCGACAACCGGCTGATCGACACCGTCGCCGGTGACGTGGTTCCCACCGACGTGCCGCTGATCAAGCCGATGGCGCAGGCCTATATCGACGAGCTGACCACGTACACGCCCGAGGAGCTGCGGCAGCGGGTCACCCAGCCGGGGGACCGGGTCTACGCGGACCGGTCGTTCCTGTGCTCGGACCTGCCCGGCGGCGGGGCCGACCTGGCCCTGGTGATCGGCTACGGCATGACCGAGAACCGGCGGGCGGTTCCGCGGCTGCACGAGCCTCACTCGTTCAACGTCGCCTGGCTGCGGGCCATGCCCGGCGAGGGCGTGCTGCGGCACCGGCACGACGAGACCCAGGTGGTGACGGTCAAGTCCGGGCGCTGGCGGGTGACCCTCAACGAGGGTCCCGCGGCCGAGTCCGTCGAGCTGGGCCGGTTCGACATGCTGTCGGTCCCGGCCGGGAGCTGGCGGCAGTTCGAGCTGCTGGAGGCCGGCGACGACGCAGCGACCGAGGGCACCGGGGAGCTCCTGGTGGTCAACGGCGGCGACGGCCGGGTGCGGCTGGAGTGGGCGCCCGAGGTGATCGGGGCCGCCTTCGACGCCGGCTGGATGCTCGACCCCAACGGCTACCTCGCACCGGTGGCCGTCATGGTCACGGCCACGGAGGATGACTGAGGTCGTGGTCCGGGTCGCGGCCGCTCAGGTCGCCATCGACGTCGACGCGCCGGATGCCACCTGGCGGGGGGCGGTTGCGCTGCTCGAGCGGGCGGTGTCCGACGGGGCCGACCTGGTCGTGCTGCCCGAGCTGGTGACCAGCGGGTCGGG
>DASQUF010000229.1:0-4981 GCA_035641435.1 Propionibacteriaceae bacterium
GCGGGTGGTGCCGGTAAACCCGTGGTCAAGGTAAATGCGGTCTAGGGCGATGCCGAGGCCGAGCAGGAGCTGGCGTTGGGCGGTGAGGTCTTGTTCGTCGGTGGAGCAGCGGGCGTAGCCGATCAGGGTCGCGGTCATGCCTCGGAGTGTACGGATAGCCCCCGACACCGAGAAAAGTCATGGGACACCCTAACTGAGACGGTGTCCATGCTGGTCGCCGCTGCTGGATCGACGTGATCGAGATTGTCCGGTGAACGATCCCCTTACGGACGCTGCGACGGCCCCGGCCCTGCCCGCCTCCCGCATGGCTAATCGTTGGTTTTGCGCTGGAAGCTACGGCAGGCCTTGATGGAGCTGACCTCTGGGGCCGGGGACCAGCCCGACGACAACCGTGAGCACGAGCCACCAGCGGAGTGAAGGAGGTGGGTTGGCGAACGCCAAAGGCCGCCACCGGAAAGCTGAGCCTGGATCCACCGATCCGCGAATGCGGCGGCTGGTTCCTGATGTGGCCCAGGGCGCGGCGTGCGGGCGCTCGCGTTGCGTGACGGCGGGCCGCGGGAGGTGGCGGGTGAGGGTCGGCTGCTGGTGGTTGAGCGGCTGGGTGGTACTCCCGACGCCGTGACGGGCAGGTCGGAGCGGTCGGCGTGCAGCCGACCAGCCAAGCCGTGGTGTCGGCGTGCGGTCAGGTCGGGTAGGGGACGCAGCGCAGCCGCGCCAGCGCCATGGTGAACGAGTGGGCCCACGGCCAGCCGGCGGGCAGGTGCAGCCGCCAACGGCGGGCGGAGCGGGTGAGCCGGCCGGGCAGCGCCAGCAGCGTGCGGCGCAGGGGCTTGGCCACGGTCTGCTGGTCACCGACGCCCAGGCCCAGCGTGGCGGTCCAGCGGATGAGGTTGTGGGCCAGGGTGGCAGCCAGCAGCCAGGCGGCGTTGGCGGCGAACCGGCCGGAGGGCAAGTGGGCCAGGCCGGTGCCTGCCTGAGGTCGCGGATCGCCAGTTCGCACACGGCGTGGCGGCGGTGGTCGGCGTCCAGCCAGGTGGTGGTGCCGACGCGGTTGGTGACGAAGGCGTGGTAGCGCCAGGTCGGGAACAGCTGGGCCTGGTCGCCCAGGTTGCGGACCCGACGCACGATCAGCCGGTCGCCCTGGTAGGGGGTTTCGGCGACCTCGGCGACCCCGTCGGGGGCATACAGGATCGAGACCCAGGCCGCATCCGGGATCGCCGTGATCGCCGCGCGCACGGTCTTGGTCTGGCGCACCGTGATCGAGTAGTGGACCTTGTGGGCGCGCAGCCGCCGGATGAGCTTGGCCGACCAGAACCCCGAGTCCATGCGGAAGGTGAGCTCGCCGACCGCGCCGGCGCGGCGCAGCCGGGCCACCAGCTCATCAACGAACCGGGCGATGCCGCGGGCGGTGTTGGCCGCGCCCTTGCGCAGCCGGGCATGCAGCATCTCGCCGGTGTCGGCGCGGGTGGCTAGCAGCGGGTGGTAGCCCAGCCGGTGGGTATAGCCGTAGCAGGCGCCCTGCTTGTGGTAGCCGTGCACCTCGCAGATGGTGGAGTCCACATCGATCATCACCGGGCCATCGCCGGGTCCGGCGCCCGCCGCCCACGCCCTGGTGAGGATCTCGCCGGTCACCCTGTCGAGCTGCCGGACGTGCCCGAAGGTGAAGCTGCGCAGCCACGTTCCCACCGTGGAGGCGGCCATCACCCGGTGGCCGAGGATGCTGCCGGTCGACCCGCAGCGCAGCAGCTCTACGTCGTCGATGCAGTCGCCACCGGCGACCATGGCATGCACCAGCGTTAGCAGCTTGCGGCCGGGGCGCGCCGCGCCGGTGCGGTCACCGAGGTCGACGAGCTGGTCAGTGGTCTCCTCGATCCCCAGCCGCTCGGCCAGGGTGGCGGGCAGCACTAGGCCAGCATGGGCGATGGCCCGCGGAACGTCGAAGGTGATATCGACCTGGTCCAGCACGACATGGGAGGATCGCATCGAAAAGGTGCCTCCGGCTCGTGGTGAATGGCTGGCTTCGCAACCGCCATCCTCCCAGGTCAGGAGGTCCTTTTCACACTCCGACCAGCCTCAAGCGACCACCCAATCGGTGGAACCAGGCTGAGCCGGAATGTGCCGGGGAAGCCCAGCAACGTGGAGGCTCTCCTTATGGAAGGGCGCTAAGAAAGGGTCGAACCACTCGACCGCGCCGATGATCTGTCGTCTTTGGCAGCGAAGTGGAGCCAGTCGCACGGGGTGATCGCTCAATGCAACAGTGCCGTCACGACTGGTACGCGCCGGCCGGGATTGCCCGCTATGCGGTCATGGCACGTCGGCCCGGGCGGCCTCGTGAATCAGTCGCCGGCCGTCGTCGGCCGTGATGATCCGCTGGTCGACCAGTTGGTGGACGCTCGCCGTGACCCGGCGGACGTACGCGCCGTGGCTGGGATAGAGGCGATCGAGCACGTCCTGGGTAAAGGGCCGTTCCCAGCCGGCGATGAAGCAGAACGACGCCCCGGTGGCGCTGCCGAACCAGGTGCTGGTCGGCACGTCGAGGTACGGCGACCGCAAGCCACCTACGACGTTGCCGAACTCGTCGACGACGGGAACGCCGTCGACCACCCTGATGGGGGCGACGCGGGGCGGCGGCACCCCGTCACGCACCCAGAGGTCGAGGTTGGCCAGGATGGCGTCGAAGAAGATGCTGCTCGGGAACCGACTGCGGGGCCCCTCGTTGCACTCCTGGGGTGGGACGGCGCGGCCGGCGCGCACGATGTCGTCTGGGGCGGCCGAGTAGTAGAGCTCGTCGGGGGTGGCGTGGCCGGCCCCAGCCATCTCGTAGTGGCGGTACTGGTCGGGTGGTTGGTCGCTGTCGGGTCGCCGGGCTCCGATCCCGATGAGGTAGTCGGACTGCGACATCACGTGGATGATCGGCACCCCCACGTTCGTGAACTGTCGGCGGGGGTCGCCGAGTGGGGGTGGCGGCTCGCACTGGTTCATGGCCACCGCGCCGACGAACGCCCCTCCGGCCACGGCGACGATGTAGCCGTCGTACATGGGACGCCCGTCGGCCTGGACGACCAGCGGCTGGATGCCGTTGATGTAGTTGTACAGGTAGCCGCCGGTCTGCGAGTACCCGAAGCCGTACAGGTACTCGGGCGACCGCCGGCCCTGGTAGGTCAGCGGATTCGTTGGGTCGGCGCTGCGGAGCCACCCACCGACCTGGGTGTAGATGTCCCACACCAACCCGTTCTCGGTCGTCCGGGAGCTGTCGCCCCGGATCACGGTGATGGGTTCTGCGCAATTGCGCGGGTCGTCGAGCGCCAGCGGGTTGGCCATCGACAGATCCCCGTAGCGCACCGGGTCGAAGGTCTGGAGGGAGACCACCGACACCGGCTTGACC
This sequence comes from Propionibacteriaceae bacterium, assembly GCA_035641435.1. Taxonomy (GTDB): domain Bacteria; phylum Actinomycetota; class Actinomycetes; order Propionibacteriales; family Propionibacteriaceae; genus Microlunatus. Next base: position 3,386 of record DASQUF010000229.1, read on the forward strand.
GTGATCCCCACCCACGCGTCGCCGTTGTCGATGAGCTGACGGTGCATCATCGCCCAGCCGATGTTGAGATCGAACAGGTTGGACGGGTTGAGCATCTCGACCACGACGTTGCCGCTGAAGTGGCTTGCCCGGGCCGGGCGTCGCACGAGGACCCGGGTGGTGTACGGCGCGGCCGGGGTACGGACGACGGCAGGTCCGGGTGCCGGCCACGAGTAGACGTTGGCCGACCCGCTCACCAGGAACTCCTCCTCGACGTACCCGTCGCGGGCCAGGTCTTGCGGCACCAGCTGGTGGTCGGCCGCGCCGAAGGGGTAGGAGCCCGCCGACACGGGCAGGGGCCCGGTCACCTCGGGGACGGCCGTGACTGCGCTGGCGGGGCCGGCTGCTGTCACCCCTAACGAGGTGACGACGAGAAGGCTGCCGATGATTATGCGACCGAAGCGAACCATGATTTCCTCACTCGCCCACGCCGTCGATGACCGGTTAGTACAACTTTGTCGCCTCCGATCCGCGGCGTCAACCGCGGCGATGCTGCGCTCGGCTCGTCGCCGGTGGCGGCCGCGTCGGCCGACCCGTTTCGGGGCGCGTCGGTGCCCGGTTCAGCCTGGATTCTCGAAGCATCGTGGACTCGATGAGATCGCCGCAGGCGAGCGGGCCATCTGAGGCGGGATGGAGCTTCACCCAATGGGGGCAAGCCCGAGTGGCAAGAAGGGGTCTCTGAGCAGCGTTAACGCGTCATGCCACATATGCGCTCGGTGGATCCAGGCTGAGTTGGATTGCAGCGTCATCCCCGCCTAGAGCGCCCGGCCGGACGCGCGAGTGCTGGGCCCCACGGGGAGACGCGATGGGCGCACCGGGGTGCTCGATGCCCACGTCGAGCTGCTCGGGGTCCGATATCCTGGTCGAGAAGTCTGGAGGGTGGTCGTGTCTGCTAGCCGTAGCGTCGCGGTACTCGGGCCCATCCCGCGTGATCGCATCATCACCCATCGTGGTGAGGTCTTCGAGAAGTACGGCTGCGCCCTCTACACCGTCGCCGCGTTGTCGGCACTGCTCGACGCCGACGACCGGATCTACCCGATCGTCCACGTCCGGCGGGAGGACGAGGAGCCGATCAAGGAACTGCTGTCGGCCTTCCCCAATGTCGACCTCACCGGCGTGCGGTCGGCGAGCGATCACGGGGCGGTCGTCGAGTTGAGCTATGTCGACCAGAACACCCGCATCGAGCAGCAGATCGGGTTCATGGATCCGATCACGCCGGCGGACGTCGAGTTCGTGCTGCACGCCGACGCGTTCGTCTGCGTGCCCATCACGGATTACGAGGTCGGGCAGGCGACCTTGGCCTACATCAAGGAGCACAGCGCGGGCACGATCCTGCTCGACGCGCATGGCCCCACCAGCACGTTGGTCATCGGCGGGGAGCGCCGGCGGCGGCTGTGGGTGGAGCGGGATTCGTGGCTACCGCACATCGACCTCCTGAAGATGAACCTCGAGGAGGCCGGGTGCAGCTGGTTTCCGTCGAAGATCGCGCTCGAGCACCACGACGCCGGCGCGCCCATCGCAACGGAGGCGCTTCCCGAGTTCGCCGCGCACTGCCTG
>DASQUF010000230.1:0-3600 GCA_035641435.1 Propionibacteriaceae bacterium
TGGGTGGGAGAGAAGGTAGAGCGGCGCTTGGCCATGGATGAGAACTCCTGAAGGAAGACCGGTCGACGGGGGACAGAAGCCTCCGACGACACACCGCGCTGGCCGTCCGCCGCAGATCCACGTGGATGCGGAAGTGTGCAGCCCTGGGCACGGTGTTCCTCCTATTTCAGGGTATCTCCATAGGGAATGTGGAGACACTAGCAGCCCGTCGACGGCTGTCTCGCCAGGTGAGAGGGTGCTCAGGTGCAGCAGTTGGTCCAGGCGATAGCGGAGGTGGCCGATCCGGATACGGCAGCCGTCCTGAGGCGCTACTTTCAGGTCCGGCCGGGCGGCTACGGCGAGGGCGACACCTTTCTCGGGGTCAAGCTGAGCACCTTGCGCGGGCTGACCGCCGCGTACGCCGGAGAGCCGTTCGTCGCCGACTGCTGGCTGCCGCTGCTGCGCAGCCCGGTGCACGAGCACCGGCTGGCTGCGCTGGTGGTGATGGCCGAGCGGGCCCGCCGCAGCACGCTCCGGCGCGGGGACCCGACCGAGCTCCAGCACATCTACGAGACTTACCTGGCCAATACGGCGTACGTGAACAACTGGGACCTCGTGGACGTCAGCAGCAAGCCGATCGTCGGCGGCCACCTGCAGCATCACGACCGCGCGCCGCTCTACGCCCTGGCCCGCTCGACCCTGATCTGGGACCGCCGGATCGCCATGGTCGGGAGCCAGTGGTTCCTTCGAGCGGGGGAGACCGACGACCTGTTCGCACTGGCCGCCCTGCTGCTGGACGACCGGCACGACCTGATGCACAAGGCCGTCGGCTGGTCACTGCGCGAGGCCGGCAAGCACGACCCGGCCGCCCTCCGACGGTTCCTGGACCGCCACGTCGACCAGATGTCGCGGACGACCCTGCGCTACGCCATCGAGCACTTCGCCGAGGCGGAGCGCTTGAGCTACCTGTTCTCGAGCAAGGGGGGACGACCTCCCTCGGACCCCCCGCGGCGCGCCAACAACACACGGGCGCGCGCCTGACGCGTTAGCCCTTGGCCAGCGGGCGCCGTCGGGTGCCGGGAGACATCACCGTGGACAGGTCCGGCGCGGTGAGGAAGTGGCGGTGCTCGGCGGCGAAGGCGGCCAGGATGCCCTTCTTGTTCCGGGTCCGCACCGGCGGCGGGATGTCATGGAACTTCTCGTTGAACAGGATCGCCGCATCGGTGGCCCGATCCTTGAAGCCGCGGAGGCTGCCGGGCTCCACGTGCAGGATCTCCGCGACGGCCGCCATGTCGCCGGCCGCGTCCCGCAGCGCGCGCCAGATCCGCACCCACGCCGGGTCGGCCAGCAGGTTGTCGATCAGGTGGGCCCAATGCAGCCGGCGCTGCCACATCACGGGGGTCGGGTTGATGCCGGCGTGAATGGATTCGCGGTAGCGGACCAGGGTGGAGGGGTCGTTCTTGACCTTGTCCAGCAGCGCGGCGGCGTCGAACCAGTGCCGGCCGGCGGCGGCGTACAGGGTCCGGCCGCTCTCGGTGAACTGGCTGTAGGTGACGATCTTGGTGTCCGGGCGCTCGTGATGCAGCCGGAGCAGGGCGGTCAGCCCCGTGCTGGTCCGCGAGCTGAGGTTGAAGTCGACGAACGCCACGTCCCAGCTCATGCCCCGGCGCACCTGGTCGTTGAGGATGTCGATCGTCGGGGCGACGGACAGCCGGCTGCCGAAAGCGTGCTCGAAGTTGGCCCGCTCGCCGGGCACGTCGTCGACCAGGAGGACCAGTCCTGTTGCCGTCATCCGTTCAGCTCCTGATCATCCGCTCGCGGCGCCCAGCGGGCGGTGACTGTCTTGAGCCCGTTGCGCTGCGCCGCGCACAGCGTGCCCGACAGCTCGCCCAGCTTGGCCTGGAGCCGCGCCGAGCTGGTGCCCGGAGTCTTCCAGACCCCCGGAGCCATGGGCGAAGCGTCGTCGCTCACCGAGATGGCGACCAGCGGGCCGTCCAGGGCAATGGTGACGTGAACGTCGCCGGCGCCGGCGTTCAGCGCGTTGCCGACCAGGTCATTGAGCACCAGCCGGGCCAGGTCCCGGTCGTCGGCCGCGAGCCGGTCCACCTTCACCTCGACCGATGCCCGGGCCCCGACCGCCCGGGCCAGGGTGAGTACGGGCGCCTCGAGACTCTGCACGCTGGTCGAGCTCTCCGAGCCCAGCCGAGCCAGGGTCAGGGTCTCCCGCAGCCGGCTGTTGGCCGATACCGCCAGGTCATGCAGGGCAGGGGCCACCGACCGCAGCTCGCGGGTCTGCTGCTCGAGCAGCCGCAGGTTGGTGGAGAGCGCGCCGTGCGTCTCGTTGATCACCAGCTCGCGGCCGGCGTGCGACTCCTCCTGGACCAGCCGCGGCAGCACGCTCATGATCAGGTCGGTGTCCGACAGGCGCAGGTTGATGACCAGCGGGAAAAGCGAGATGGCCAGCGCGGCCCACCACCCTTCCGGCCCCCAGTCGGCGGGCAAGGTGATCAGGCACACCAGCCCGGCGGTGATCGGTCCGGCCAACAGCCGGAAGACCTCGTGCCAGGCCGGCGGGTTGGTCTCGGCCGGGTTGAACCAGGTGTGGTCGGCGAAGATCAGCCCGGAGACGCTGATGAAGAAGCTGACGGCGACCGCGAGCATGATCAGCCGTGCCCACAACGGGTCATCGGTGGTCACCCAGGACGGAATGGCGATCAGCAGGAATGACTCCGGGATCTCGATGTAGGAGCCCAGGCTGAGCCGGTGCCGGCCGTCGGTCCGGGCGACGTTGCGTCGGTAGGCCCGGGTCAGCCAGAAGCGAGGCTCGGTCTGCCGCCGGGTATGCCGCAGGTTGACCCAGAGCAGGAAGGTGCCGAGGGACGCGACCAGGCACAGCGCGATGGCCAGCAGGCTCCGGCTGCTCAGACTCGACAGAGCAGCGATGATCGCGAGCCCCACCACGCGGAGCAGCCAGGTGCGCCGCGCGTACTGGTTGGCGCGGCGCAGCAGGGCAAGGTAGGCCACTCGATGCCGCCGGCGGCGGCTCAGCCTCGCCCCCAGGCCTTGCCCGCTCACCCTCGGTATTGTCCTGCCCGCGCGCTCGGTGCGGCAACCGCTGGCACCATGGGGCCGTGCGCCACTTCGATCTCTGCGTGATCGGCACGGGGTCGGGCAATGCCATCGTCGACGACCGGTTCGTAGACCAGTCGGTCGCGATCATCGAGCCCGGCCCGTTCGGCGGAACCTGTCTGAACGTCGGGTGCATTCCGAGCAAGATGTACGTCTACGCCGCCATGCTGGCCCGTGCGCCGGAGCATGCGGCCAAGCTGGGGGTCGACCTGACTCTGGACCGGGTTCGGTGGCCGGACATCCGCGACCGGATCTTCGGGCGGATCGATGGCAACGCCCGGGACGGCCGGTCGTTCCGGGAGCAGAGCGATAACATCACGGTCTTCAGCCGCCGGTGCCGGTTCGTCGGACCGCGGCGGATCGCGGTCGGCACCGAGGTGATCACCGCGGACCATATCGTGGTCGCCGCCGGCAGCCGGCCGGTCATCCCGGACATCCCCGGGCTCACCTCGGTGCCGTTCCACACCTCCGACACGGTTATGCGGCTGGCGG
>DASQUF010000231.1:0-7066 GCA_035641435.1 Propionibacteriaceae bacterium
CTCCGGCTGATTGGGCTCGGCACGTCCTGCGGGGGTTCCAGGGGGTCGCCCCCCTGGCTCAGGGCGTGGCTTCTCCGGCAGATTCGGCTCGGCACGTCCTGCGGGGGTTCCAGGGGGTCGCCCCCCTGGCTCAAGAATTGCAACAATGAAGGTTATGTCGGGAACGGAGACGGTTGTGCCCGCCGGTGGCACCGCAGTCGCCGAGCGCCCGATCGAGCAGATCATCGCTGAGACGCCCTGGGTGACGATCGTCTGGGATGATCCGGTCAACCTCATGTCCTATGTCACCCATGTGTTCGTCACCTACTTCCACTACACCAAGAGCAAGGCCGAGAAGCTGATGCTGCAGGTGCACAACGACGGGAAGGCGATCGTGTCCAGCGGGAGCCGCGAGGCGATGGAGCGGGACGTGACTGCGATGCACGGGTTCGGCCTGTGGGCCACATTGGACAAGGCGGACTCGTGATCGCGCGCCGCCGTGCTGAGGAGGAGAGAGCAGGCACGCTCTTCGCCGGCGAGCGACGACGAAGTAGGCGGACCAAGAGCGCGCTCCGCGCTTCGCGGAGCGAAGCATGGGCACAGGCGTGAGGAAGTTCGCCCGCAAGCGGGGGATGATCACCACCTCGCTGAGCGCGTACGAGGTGGAGCTGCTCACCTCGCTGGTCAAGCAGCTCGTGGAGCTGGTGTCCGACGGCGAGCCGGCGGGTTTCGCGACCCGGGCAAAGCCGACGGATGCCTTCGAGGCGCTGGTCGACGACCTGCGCGTCGACGCCGACGAGCCCGAGATTTCCGAGGATCCGGTGCTGAAGCGGCTGTTCCCCACCGCCTACCCGCAGGACCCGGCGGCGTCATCGGACTTCCGTCGCTTCACCGAGCGGGACCTGCGAGCCCAGAAGGTGGCCGACGCCCAGGTGGTGCTCGACCGGCTCGACGCGACGGCGCTCGGCGCCCACGACCTGAAGATCCCGCGCGACGAGGTCGAGGCGTGGCTGCGCACCCTGACCAGCGTCCGGCTGGCGGTGGCGACCCGGCTCGGCATCACTGACGCCGAAACGGCGGAGACGCTGGCCGACCTGCCCGAGGACGACCCGCGGTCGTTCCTGGTGAGTGTCTACGACTGGCTCGGGTTCGCCCAGGAAACCATGGTCAACGCGTTGTGAGCAGTTTCGGGGGTCCAAGGGGCGCCGGCCCCTTGCTCAATCACAGGCTCGAGGAAGGTCGGCATGGCGAAGTACGCGGTGAACAAGGCGGCGGTGGCTCGGTGCCGAGAGCTGATCGACGCCCGGCAGTACGTGCTGAACAGCGACTGGGGCGACGTCCAGCCGAACGCGGACGCCCAGAACGCGTACCTGGAAAGGCATTCCTGGGAGGAGTACGCCGCCTGGCACCTCGGCCTGACCGAGGGCGCGTCGGACGAGACCAAGGCCCGCTACGCGTTCGTCTACGGCGACTTGCGCCGGGTGCACCGGACCGCCCTGATCGCCTGCGTCTACCGGGCGTCGGAATGGCGGCACAAGGAGGTCGAGCTCGCGGCACACGACCTGCTGCAGCACCTGGACGCCACCTCGGGCTAAAGGCCCAGCCGGAAGCCCCAGAGGTAGACGCCGGGGACCGGGCTGCCGTCCAGGTCGTACGCGCGCTCGAACCCCATCCGGGCGTACAAGGCATGGGCGCCGAACATCCTCGGGTGTGACCAGATCACCACCTCCGACATCGCGTCCCGGCGGGCCCGGGCCAGGCACGCCTCGACCAGCGCGCGGGCGACTCCGCGCCGCCGGCCGGCCTGAGCGACCGACAGCATCCGGAACTCCGCCTGGTGCTCGGCGAGGGCCAGCTGTCGCCACGGCGAGCCGACCGGGCACCAGGTGACCGTGCCGAGCACCACGCCGTCGCTGTCCACCGCCACCCACAGCTCGGCCTCGCGGGCTCGCCGAGTGGCGTCGAGCAGCTTCTCCTCGTACGCGGCGTCGACCGGTTGGTCGTGCGGGTCCAGCAACCCATCCACCCGGTACGCCTCGGCGGTCAGCGCCCCGACCGCCGCGTACTCCTCCGGTCGGGCCGCGCGTACCGCAAAGGTCATACCGTGAACTCGACGGTGAAGCCTGCGCCGGCGTTGGCGAACGGGAAGCGGCCATCGCTGCCGGCCACCGCCGTCCCGTCGACCCGCACCTCGCCCGGCGCGGCACCGTGCAGCACCAGCACGAACCGCTCCCGGGCGAACTCCGGGTAGCCGTCGCCGGTCACGACCGCCTGCAGCAGCACCGTGTGGCCCGCGCGGTCCAGCGTGAACTCGGTCCGGTAGCAAGCGCCGGAGAGGGCGGCGAAGGTCAGCCCGTCGTCCTCCTGCAGTACAGACGTGGTCGTTCCGTCGACGCCCGGCACGAACAGGTGCAGCTCGACCACCTCCGGCGCGAAGCCCATGGTCGACGCCGGCGCCTCGACCCACATCGGGATCACCGCCCCCGCGCGGGCGAACAGCGGGATCCGGTCCATCGGTGTCGCCGCAGTGAGGAACCGCTGCCCGCCGAGCCACTCCCCGGTATGCCAGTCGTACCACTCACCAGCCGGCAGGTAGACCTGGCGGGCCGTGATTCCGGGTGCGGTCACCGGGGCGACCAGCAGGTCCGGCCCCAGCAGGTACTCGTCGTCGAGGTCGCGCACCACCCCGTCGTACTGGTGGTCGAAGACCAGCGGTCGCTGCACCGGCGCCCCGGTCTCGGCCGCGGTCAGGAAGCAGGCGTACAGGTACGGCAGCAGCCGGTAGCGCAGCTTGACCGCGGCCCGCACATGCTCCCCGATCACGTCCCCGAACGACCAGGCGTACTGGTCGACGTTCCCCAGCTCGGAGTGGTTGCGGCAGAACGGCGTCAGCACGCCGTACTGCATCCACCGCAGGAACAGCTCCGGGTTGGTGTTGCCGGCGAAGCCACCGATGTCAGCGCCGACGAACGCCTGCCCGGACAGCCCGAGCCCGGCGCCCATCGGCATGCTGACCCACAGGTGGTCCCAGCGGGACAGGTTGTCACCCATCCAGTTGGCCGCATAGCGCTGGATCCCGGCGAACCCGGCCCGCGACAGCACGAAGGTGCGCAGGTCCGGCATCTGCTTCCGCAGCCCGGCGGTGGTGCCCATGGCCATCAGCAGCGCGTACTGGTTGTGGAACCGCTCGTGGGAGTAGGCCCCGCGGCCGAACCGCATCGACGCCGACGGGATGTTCCCGGTGGCCGGCTCGTTCATGTCGTTCCAGATGCCGGCCAGGCCGAACTGCACGTGGGCCGCGTTCAGCTCTCCCCACCAGGTCCGGCCCTCCTCGGTGACGAAGTCGGGGAAGGCGGTGTTGCCCGGCCAGACCTGCCCGATATAGACGTCGCCGCCCTCGGTACGGCAGAACACGTCCCGCTCGAGCCCGGCGTCGAACACCTCGTAGCCCGGGTCGAACTTCACCCCGGGGTCGATGATCGTGATCACCCGGAAGCCCTGCTCGGCCAGGTTGCCCAGCATCGCGGACGGGTCCGGGAACCGCTCGGCATCCCAGGTGAACACCCGGTATCCGTCCATGTACTCGATGTCCAGCCAGAGCGAGTCGCACGGGACGTCGTACCCGCGGTGCTCGGCGGCGATCCGCTCCACCGCGTCCTGGGTGTAGACGAACCAGCGGCACTGGTGGTATCCGAGCGACCACAGCGGTGGGGGCGCCGTCCGCCCGGTGAGCCAGGTGTAGGTCGTCAAGATGTCCGGCATGTCCGGCCCGGCGAAGATGTACTCGGTGTACTGCCCGCCACGGAAGTGGATCCGGTACTCCTCGCGGGGGGAGAACTCGTAGCTGCCGCGGTAGCCGTTGTCCAGGAACGACCCGGTCATCAGCCCGGCCGGGTAGTCCTGGTGGTAGAAGAACGGGATGCTGACGTAGAACGGGTCGAAGTCGGCCGAGAGCCGGTCGCCCCGCGGGTCGTCCGGCGCCTTTCCCGCGGTGAACTCTCGCGTCTCCCACGGGCTGAGCACATCGGTGTTCCACAGCGTGAAGTCGCGACCCTTGCGGTTGTGCCGCCCGGACTTCTCGCCCAGCCCGAAGATCGCGTCCTCCTGGCGACACTTCCGGCGCAGGGTGAACGAGTCGTTCAGGGTGGCGTACGCCCAGTAGCGGCCCTCCTCGTCGGCCGCCGTCTCCACCACCGCGGTGCCGTCGGCACGATGCACGTCGATCCGGAACGGGTCCAGCCACAGGGAGACCGTGCAGGCCGCGGTCCGCACCTGGACCCGCTCGTCGTCGCGGACGACGGTGAAGTCGGGCACGTCCGCCAGCGGGTCCACGCAGACCGCGTACGTCGGGGTCTCGTCGAACTCCCCGCCGCGGCTGATCTTGATCCGGACGACGTCCTCGCGGACCACGTCGATCCGCAGCCGCTCCCGGTGGAGCTCCGCCTCGATCCCGGTCGCGGTGTCGGAAACGGCGTCGACCAGCTCGTAGCGGATGTAGTTGTCGGTCTCGATCATGCAAACAGGCCCCTTCCGGCGACGGTGTACCCCCTCTTCGTATCAGTCGGCCACCCAACGGCCCGATACTCGGTAGCCCGTCCCGGCGCATCGGCCCATCGGGAGGGGGAGAAGATGACTGCGGACCATCCGCCGGTCTGGCGCCCGGGCCTTCCGATCCTGGCGACACGGTGACGATCGAGGCCGAAATCCTGACCCTCGACCTGAAGCGGGTCAAGCGCCAGTCGGGTTCGTGAGCGTCAGGTCGACCACCAGGGCCCGGTGGTCCGACAGCGGTAGCCGCGGGGCGCTGCTGCCGGCGACCGACCCGAGGCGACCGCGGAGCAGGATGTGGTCCAGCTGGGCGTCAGGCTGGTCGGCCGGGAAGGTCGCGTGCTGCGCCAGCGCGGTGTAGCCGGTGACCAGCGACGGTAGCGAGCCGCGCATGTTGAGGTCGCCCATCAGCACCACCGGGTCGGTCTCCCGGGCCAGGTCGCGGCGGATCTGCTGCAGCTGCCACTGGCCCCAGCCGGGCACATAGGACAGGTGGGTGTTGGCCACGGTGAGCGGACCGGCCGGGGTGTCCAGTCGGCCGACCACGACCGCCCGCGGCTCCTCGTCGACCATGATCATCTTCCGGGCCTGGAGCACGTAGTACGGGAACCGGAAGGGGATCCGCCGTAGTCGGCGGACCTGCCAGGACCGCGCCGGGTAGCGAGACAGCAGGGAGATCCCGTACGCGGCCGTGCCCGGCACGTCGTCCTCGGTGGCGGCCAGCCAGGCGGACCCCGGCGTGCCCGACAGGGCAGCGGCGAACCGGTGGGTCACCGCGCCCATGGCCTCGCCAGCCACCGCCGTGAGGTCGGCCAGGTGCGACCGCGGCTGGTCACGGTCGACCTCCTGCAGGGCCAGGATGTCCGGGTTCAGCGCGCGCACGGCGGCCGCGAGCCGGTCGAGGTCGACCACGCCGTCGTGGGTCGACCGGCCGTGCAGCAGGTTGAATGTGGCCAGCCGCATGTGGGTAACGTACCGAGCATCACTACACAACCGTCGGCCGACGAGGCCGAGACCGAGCTCCGCTCCGCGCTCAAGCACTCCGCGGCCGCCCTCAAGGCCGACGGAGTGCCGTTCGCTCTGGGCGGTGGTTACGCCCTCTGGGTGCGCGGCGCACCCGAACCGATGCACGACGTGGACCTGGTGGTGGCCGAGGAGGACGTGGAGAGCGCGGTGAACAGCCTGGACGCCGCCGGCTTCCGGATCGAGCGGCCGCCGGAGGACTGGTTGTTCAAGGCGTGGTGGGGCGACAGCCTCGTCGATGTGCTGCACAAGCTGCGGGGGGTCACCGTCGTGCCGCAGCTGGTCGCCCGGGCGGAGGAGACCGAGGTGCTCGGCGTACGGATCCCGGTCCTGCCGCCGACCCCGATCATGGTCGCCAAGCTGCACTCCCTGTCGGAGAACTACGGCGACTTCGGGGCGATGCTCCCGGCCTTCCGCGCCGTCCGCGAACAGCTGGACTGGGACGAGGTCCGGAGCGAGGTCGGTGGCCGGCCGTTCGCCGAGGCGTTCCTGTTCCTGCTCGAGCGGCTGGAGATCGCCCCCACGGGGATCTCAGCGGGGGAGCGCGAGCTGGCCGGCTGAGCGGCGAGGGCTACCCTAACCCGCGTGCTGACGATCGCCCGCGAGCACGTGGACACGATGATCGCCCACGCGCAGAAGGACCATCCGGACGAGGCCTGTGGCGTCGTCGTCGGGCCCGAGGGCAGCGACTCGGCGGAGCGGCTGATCCAGATGACCAACGCGGAGCGCTCGCCCACCTTCTTCCGCTTCGACCCGGCCGAGCAGCTGCAGCTCTACAAGGAGATGGACGCGGCAGGCGAGGAGATCGTGGTGGTCTACCACTCGCATACCGCCACCGAGGCATACCCATCGCGGACCGACATCTCCCTGGCGGCTGAGCCGCAGGCCCACTACGTCCTGGTGTCCACCGCGGAGTCGCCCGACGGCGACGGACCGGTGAGCGTCCGGTCGTACCGGATCCGCGACGGCGTGGTGACCGAGGAGGACATCGAGGTCACGGAATAGCCCCGGCAGCCGCCGGTGTTGGTCTAAGCACAGAGCGAACCAGGAGAGGTTTGATGGCAGTAGAGGTGCGGATCCCGACGATTCTGCGGACGTTCACCGGCGGTGCCAAGGCCGTGCAGGGGGACGGCGACACGCTGTCGGCGGTGATCGACGACATCGACGCCCGCAACCCCGGCCTGAAGGAGCGGTTGGTCGAGTCCGACGAGATCCGCCGGTTCGTGAACGTCTACGTCAACGACGAGGACGTCCGCTTCAGCGGCGGGCTGAGGGCGCCGACCACCGATGGGGACGTGGTGGTCGTGCTGCCTGCGGTCGCCGGCGGCTGATGGCCCGGTACGACTCGCTGGCCGAGTCGGTCGGCCACACGCCGCTGGTCGGGCTGCCCTCCCTGTCGCCCAGCCCGACGGTCCGGCTGTGGGCCAAACTCGAGGACCGCAACCCCACCGGCTCGATCAAGGACCGGGCCGCGCTCAACATGATCCGGATGGCCGAGGCCGACGGCTCGCTGCGG
>DASQUF010000232.1:0-3410 GCA_035641435.1 Propionibacteriaceae bacterium
TTCCAGCCGCACGCGGTCCGCGATGTAGGGACAATCATCGGCCGTGTCACTGTGTAAAAGCCCACGCTCAGTTTCGACGGCGCAAACGGCTCCACCGGCCCGGACGACTGGCCGAAATTCACCAGATGCCCGAGCAGCGCCAGGCTTTGCAGTGAGCGCGCGAAGGTGTCCTTACCCACGGAGTCGTACACCACATCGGCCCCCGCCCCTCAGTGAGACGCTTCACTTCTACCGCGAAGTCCGCATGCGCATAGTTGATGACATGTCTGCAGCCATTGGCCGCGGCAACGGCCTCCTTCCCCGTGGGACTATTGCACCGGCGCTCGGTCTGCGGCGCGGGCTGCTCAATCAGCAATAGTCCGCACGGTCGGTTCGTGCGGCGTCGAGGTCAAGGCCAGGCTATTCGAGATGCGGTACTCGTTCCTCGGTGGATGAACCGGATTCGGCGGTGAGGCCGAAGATGTCGAACCGCGGCTGGTCCCTAACCTCGATCTTTCGTAACGGTCGTACTGTGATCTTGATTCACTCCTGTTGATCTTTACTCTGGGTGGGGTCGGATTGGGCGTGCGGGACTGCCGGCTCAGCGTGGTCTGCCGGTGCTCCAGGTCGATCGCGGTGCTGTGGTTCGGGTCGTCAGGGCACCGGGAGCGCGCAGAGCCGGGCGTGAGCGGTGGTGATCGTCTCGGCCCAGGGCCAGGTCGAGTCGATGTGCAGCACGCGGCGGCGCGCGGAGCGCACGAGCCGTCCGGCGGTGGCCAGGATCCGCAGCCGCAGCCGCTTGGGCTCGTAGCCGGCGGCGGTGACCGGTAGCGCGAGCCGGGCGCACCAGGCCAGCAGGTCCTGGGCGAGCGCGGTGATCGCCAGCCAGATCCGGTTCTGGTCGGTGTCGTGGAAGGGCAGGTTGGCAAGCCCGGTGTCCTTCGCCGCCCGGATCCGGTCCTCGACACGGGCGTGGCGACGGTGGCGGAGTTCGAGGTCGGCGAGTTGCCCGCCGGGGCCGCCGTGGGCGGTGTTGGTGAGGAACCCGGTGACCCGCAGCCCATCGGCGTCGGTGATCCGTAGCTGCGCGCCGGGGTGCGGGCGTTCCTTGCGCAGGATCAGCCGTGTCCCGGTCGGCCAGCCGCGCAGCTCGATCAGCCCGGTGGCCTCGGCGACCCAGGCCCCGTCGCGGGGTTCGATCTGCACCCCGTGCTCGGCGGCGCGGGGCTTGCGGGCCTGATACGCCGGCGTCCACGCCGGCGCGGGCAGGTGCGCCAGGGCGGTCGCCACGTCGAGGTGGGCGAAACTCGCGCCGACGGAGAACTCCACTCCTTGGGCGTGCAGGTGGGCGGCGAACTCCTTCGTGGCGCCGGCGGCGTCGGTGCGCACCAGCACCGCCACCCGCCCGGTCTCGTCCCGAGCCCGCAGGGCAGCGGGGAGTTGCGCGAGCGCGGCATCGAGCACCACGACGTGATCGGCGGCGGTGTTCGAGCCGGCCTTCCCCGGTCGCAGCATCTCGCACACCGGCTCGCCTCCGGTGGGCCCGCCGTGGTCGACGAACCCGAGTAGGGGATGGAACCCGAATCCCTTCTTCCACGTGCGGGTCGCGTCCTGCTTGTCGGAGTGCGCGGTGACCAGGGTGGCGTCCAGGTCGATCACTACCCGACCGTTCTGGACCGGCGCCCCGGCCACGTCCCAGACCCGTTCCCGCGCCTGTGCCCGGGCCGCGTTGATCGCGGCGAGGGCGTCGTCAGCGTCCGCGGCCAGGCGGCTGATCAGCCGCGACACCGTCGGGTCCGACGCAACCGGGCCGAACACCCCGGGCTGGGCGCGCAGCACCGCGACATCGCAGGCGGCGTCCCCGCCCAGCGCGACCGCGATCGCCAGATCGGCCACGATCTTCCCCGGATCGTGCGTCGCCAGCGGCAGCCGCCACGGCCCGAGCAGCCGCGACAGCTCCCGGGCCAGGCCGCTGCGCCGGGCGGTCTCGACCAGCAACACCGCACCCGCGTGCGACACCAGCGACTCGCCGCCGGCGACCACGGACAACCAGGGACGCAAGTCTTTATGCTTCACCCGCGGAGTGCCTCTCAGCTCGATCCGATGTGGTCTCGACAACCAACATCAAACCGTGCTGAGCAGGCACTTTCGCGCATCGGAGGCCCGCGTGTCACCTACAAGATCAACCTGGTGAAAGCCCGAGGTTAGTGGGTGGGGGCGGCGGCCAAACCAGGGCGCGTCAGCCCCCCGCTCGAAGGCCGGGTCGGTCTCGACAGCTGACCTGCTTGCGGCGTACCTGGCGCCCGATCCGGCGCGCTCGTCGCCGAACGTGAGGGGCGCCTGTCCGAGCGGTGTCGCTCGGCATCGCGCGATTGTTCGGCATGCCGGCTGCCGCCGTCGTAGTGCCCCTGGTGGCCGCTATGCGGAGCGTTGTCGCCGAGCGGGAGCCGGTGTTGGCGTCACCACCAGCCCTTGCGGTGAGTCCAGATCAGCAGAACGCCCGACATCATCAGCATGATGGCCAGTAGCACTACCAGCGGGCCAGTCAGTGTCTGCTCGTTGACGATGACGTTCATGCCGACGACCGAGGACAGCGCGGTGATCGGCAGCGTGACCGCGGCTATCACCGCGAGCCGTTCGGCGGCGATCGTCATCTTGGTGCCGCTGCGCGTCTGGTAAAACTCGATCACGCCCTGGAGGTACTCGCGCTGGCTGTCGGTCAGTGCGGCGAGCCGGTGGAATTGGTCCCCGACGTCGACCAACTGCGCCGCATCGGGCGCTGCACAGACCGACAGCTGCTCCATTCGTCCGTACACCTGAATGCTCGACGTGGCTATCGTGCGCAATGCGAGCAGGCCGTGGCGCACCCCGAACAGCTCTTCGAGGAACTGCTCGGGGTTGCCGAGGTGGCCGCCGGTAACCTGCCGTTCCAGGTTCCAGACCTGCTCGGTCAGCGCGGTGAGGTACTCGCGTAACCGCCCGATCATCACGGTGACCAGCGCGCCGGACAGCTCCCAGGCTCGGCTCGGGTGCAGCCGCCCGCTCTCGAGTTTCCGGGCGACCGATCGAGTCTCGACGTAGGCCGCGTCGAGCGGCACCGCGGGGTCCATTGGCCCGTGCGTGGTGAGCAGCCAGTTCGGCCCGATCACTTGGTCGAGTTCGATGTAGTGCACGTGCCCACCCTCGCCGGGCTCCGGCGCGTGCAACACCAGCACGGTCTGGTCGAGGTGGGTGTGCGCCTTGGGCACGAGATTGCGCGCTGCGCAGTCCCGCACCGTCCGCTGATGCAAGCCGAGCCGCCGTGCCAGGAACTCCGCGGTGTCGGCATCCCAATACCGCACGTCGATCCAGAGCACGCCGGGCCCGTCGAGCAAGCTTTCGATCTCGTCCGGTGTGCACCGTCGGGCACCGTCTTGGGTGATCAGCCGCAC
>DASQUF010000233.1:0-6255 GCA_035641435.1 Propionibacteriaceae bacterium
CGGGAGGCCTTCCGCTCGGTCGGCATCCCGCCGCAGCGGTTCCGGCTGATCGCCGGCTCGGCGCTGGACGTGCTGCCTAGGCTGAGCGACGGCGCCTACGACCTGGTGTTCATCGACGCGGACAAGCTGGAGTACGCGGAGTACGTCGAGCAGGGGCTGCGGCTGCTCCGGCACGGTGGCGTGCTGACCGTGGACAACGCGCTGTGGCACGACCGGACGGCCGACGAGACCAACACCGACGATCAGACCGAGGCGATCCGATCGGCCCTGGCCGCCGTGGGCGACAACGAGGACCTCATCTCGGCGCTTCTGCCGGTGGGCGACGGGCTGCTGGTCGCGGTCAAGCGCTGACCGCCGGGTTACGCCTTCTTGACGACGACGCCCTTGCCGACCACGGTGATACCGCCGTCGGAGAGCGTGAAGCCGCGCGCCCGGTCGGCCTCCTGGTCCACCCCGACCTCGGCCCCCTCCTCGACCACGACGTTCTTGTCCAGGATCGCCCGACGGACGACGGCCTTCCGGCCGACCCAGGCGTTGCTCAGCAGCACCGACTGGTCCACCTCGGCGTCCTCCATCACCCGCACATTCGGCGACAGCACCGAGTCGTCGATCACGCCGCCGGACACGATGCAGCCCGGGCTGACGATCGAGTCGGTCGACCGGCCGTCCAAGGTGAACTTGGCTCCAGGCATCTGCACCGGATAGGTCCAGATCGGCCAATCCAAGTTGTAGAGGTTGAACACCGGATCGACCGAGACCAGATCCATGTGCGCCTCGTGGTAGGCGTCGATGGTCCCCACGTCCCGCCAGTACGCCCGGTCCCGGTCGGTGGTCCCCGGCACGGAGTTAACGGTGAAGTCGTAGACCTGCGCCTCGCCCCGTTCCACGAAGCTCGGGATGATATCCCCGCCCATGTCGTGCCGGGAGTTCTCGATCTCCGCATCGGCGGCGAGCGCGTCGATCAGGGCGTCGGTGGTGAAGATGTAGTTGCCCATCGAGGCAAAGGACGACTCCGGGTCGTCGGACAGCCCCGGCGGGTCGGCCGGCTTCTCCAGGAACGCGTCGATCTTGGCGTCCTCCCCGGCGTCGATGACGCCGAAGGAGCTGGCCTGGCTGCGCGGCACCCGGATTCCGGCGACGGTGCAGCCGAGCCCGCCGGCAATGTGCGCGTCCAGCATCTGCGAGACGTCCATCCGGTAGATGTTGTCGGCGCCGAACACCACCACAAAGTCCGGGTGCTCGTCGTTGATCAGGTTGAGCGACTGGTAGATCGCGTCGGCACTGCCCTGGTACCACCGCGGGCCCAGCCGCTGCTGGGCCGGCACCGGCGTGACGTAGTTGCCCAGCAGCGTCGACATCCGCCAGGTCAGCGAGATGTGCCGGTCGAGCGAGTGCGACTTGTACTGGGTGAGCACGGCGATCTGTCGCATGTCCGCGTTGACCAGGTTGGACAGCACGAAGTCGATCAGCCGGTAGGTCCCCCCGAACGGAACCGCAGGCTTGGCCCGATCCCCGGTCAGCGGCATCAGACGCTTCCCCTCGCCACCCGCCAGAACGATCGCCAGAACCTTCGGATGCCCAGCCATGATCAGTAACGTAGGCGTAACGTGGGCGCGCCGACAAGAGGGCGACCACCGTCGCCCGTACGCCTTCTCAGCACGGGGCGGCTATGCAACGATGCCGACATGGCGCCCGTCAGCGACGACCGACTGTCCATCTCCCTTCTCACGCGGGAGTACCCGCCGTCCATCTACGGCGGCGCCGGCGTCCACGTCGCCCAGCTGGTGCCCCAGCTCCGCAAGCTGATCGACGTCGACGTGCAGTGCATGGGCAAGCCCCGGGATGGGGCCACGGCACACGCGGAGAACTACCCGCGGGGAGCGAATGCGGCGCTCCGGGTCTTCGGTGCCGACCTGTCCATGGTGGCCGCGGTGCCTGAGGTCGACGTGGTGCATTCCCACACGTGGTACGCCAACCTGGCCGGACACCTGGCTGGACTGCTGCACGGGATTCCCCACGTGGTGAGCGCCCACTCGCTCGAGCCCCACCGGCCGTGGAAGGCCGAGCAGCTGGGCGGCGGCTACCAGCTGTCGTCGTGGGCGGAGCGCACCGCCTTCGAGGCGGCCGCCGCGGTGATCGCGGTCAGCGCCGGGATGCGGACCGACGTGCTCGACTCCTACAGCAACCTTGATCCCGACAAGGTGCACGTCGTCAAGAACGGCATCGACACCGACGAGTTTGCCCCCGATCCCGGGACCGACATCGTCACTGGCCTGGGGATCGACCTGGACAAGCCGTCGGTAGTCTTCGTCGGCCGGATCACCCGGCAGAAGGGCTTGATCCACCTGGTCCGCGCCGCCGAGCAGCTCGACCGGGACACCCAGGTGGTGCTGCTGGCCGGTGCCGCCGACACTCCGGAGATCTCCCGCCAGTTCGGCGACGCCTTCGCCCATCTCCAGGCCAGCCGCGGCGGCGTGCTGTGGGTCGAGGAGATGCTGCCGCGGGCCTCGGTCCGCCAGGTGCTGTCCCACGCCACCGTGTTCGCCTGCCCGTCGGTCTACGAGCCGCTGGGCATCGTGAACCTGGAGGCGATGGCCTGCGAGACGGCCGTCGTCGCGTCGGCGGTCGGTGGCATCCCCGAGGTGGTGGTGGACGGCGAGACCGGCTACCTGGTCCCCTACGACCCGGCCCGGGCCGACGACCCGGCCGCGGTCGCCGAGTTCGAGTCGGGCCTGGCGAGCAGGATCAACGAGCTGACGGCCGACCCCGAGCAGGCCCGGCGATTCGGCAAGGCCGGCCGGCAGCGCTGCATCGACGAGTTCAGCTGGGCCAAGATCGCGGCCGAGACGGTAGGGGTCTACCGCCAAGCGATTGAGGCGCACGGGAGCTAGTCGTGCTACTCAAGGGCGATCGGTCCGGTGCTCTTCGAGCATCGGAGGAGCGCCCCGGTGCCGTCCGGAGGAGCGATGAGCGAAGGGCGCTCCTGCCGTTCGCGAAGAGCGACGACGGCGGCAGCCCCCAGGGCGCGACGGGTGCGAGAAGAGCACAGTAAATGGGTCGGTACAGGAACCGAGCCGACGCAGGTCGGGTGCTGGCCGAGGCGTTGCAATCCGTCGAGGCGCTCGCTCGACCGGTGGTGCTGGCTCTGCCGCGCGGTGGTGTCCCGGTGGCGGTCGAGGTCGCCGCGGCCCTGTCCGCTCCGTTGGCCGTGGTCGTGGTGCGCAAGATCGGCGCCCCCGGGCGTCCTGAGCTGGCCATCGGTGCGCTGGCCCAGGTGGGGTCGCAGATCTCGACCTACCGGAACTACAGGACGAGCGCTGCGGTCGGCGTGGGCGACCACGCCTTCGCCGAGGCGGCGGCCCGGGCCCGGACGGAGCTGGAGCGCCGGGGGCAGGCGTTCGCGACGGCGGATGCGCCGCCGTTGGAGGGTGCGGACGTGGTCCTGGTCGACGACGGCCTGGCCACCGGATCCACCATGCTGGCGGCGGTGTCGGCTGTGCGCGCGATGAAGCCGGCCCGGGTCGTGGTCGCCGTGCCGGTCGCACCTCCCTCGGCGATCGAGGCGCTACGCCGGGTCGCCGACGCAGTGGTCTGCCCGCGCGTGCCGGCCCACTTCGTGGCTGTCGGCCTGGCGTACGCCGACTTCGCCCAGCTGACCGACCACGACGTAAATGCGCTCCTTAACTAACTAGCTCGTCTGGCACCCGTCGCGCCCCCTTCTTTGTCTGTTCTCGCACCCGTCGCCCCGAGAGCTGGCGCCGTCGTCGCTCCTCACGAACGAAGCGTGTTCGTTCATCGCTCCTCCGATCACCAGCGGGGCATACCTGGCGATGCCCGAACAGCGATGCGCACTACGGTTCAGGCCACGTCAGCTTCAATGCCGTTGGTCAGGCGAAGCAGGTCGGCGTAGGTCAGCGGGAACACTGCGTGCGGGATGCCGCCGGCCGCCCAGAGCGGGTCGTACGCGGCCAGCGCCCGGTCGACGAGGGTGCGGATCGGCGCGGGATGTCCCACCGGGGCGACGCCGCCGATCGGCTGGCCGGTGTGGGCACGGACGAAGTCGGCCGGCGCCCGGTGCAGGTCGAGGCCGTAACCGGTCCGAACCCTATCCAGGTCCACCCGGTGCGCACCGCTGGTCATGATCAGTACCGGCTCGTCGTCTGCCGACGCGAACACCAGCGAGTTGGCGATCGCGCCCAGGGGGCAGCGGAGCTGCTCGGCTGCGGCGGCCGCGGTAGGGGCGGGCCGGTCGAGGATCCGGACCCGCCCGGGCAGCCCGGCGGCGGTCAGGATGTCGTTGACGGCCTGGCTGGACGGATGCAGCACGACACTTCTCCTTCACCGGGCTCAGGGCTGGGGGGCAGAGAAAGACCCGGCCGCACGAGCGACCGGGTCAGCACGAGCCAGAAGCTAACCAACGACCTCCTGCAACGCCCCCGCGAGCTCGGCGGCCTCCTCGGCGTTGAGCTCGACCACGAGGCGACCGCCCCCCTCCAACGGAACCCGCATGACGATCCCACGTCCCTCCTTGGTGACCTCCATAGGGCCGTCACCCGTACGCGGTTTCATAGCAGCCATTGGCGCATCCTCATCTTCTAGTGGCCGAGACCTGACGGCACGATTATTCCGCATTCCCTGCTGTCCAGGTCCTCTGGGGCGAAGGCCGGGCTATGCGCTGGGCATAACTCACCCCGCATATTCAACCGTGAGGTTGACGAAGCGTCCCAGTCGTTCTACGCTGTGGTCAACTAGTTAGTTGAAGACGAGGATTCGGAGGCCCGTGACCGACGACCAGCTGTCTCGGGTCTTCGCCGCCCTGGCCGACCCCACCCGCCGCGACCTGGTCGCCCGGCTGGCGGTCGACGATGCCACGGTCGGCCAGCTCGCCGCGCCGTACGACATGTCCATCCAGGCCGTCTCCAAGCACCTCAAGGTGCTGGAGGACGCCGGCCTGGTGACCCAGCAACGCGACGCGCAGCGTCGGCCCCGCCATCTGGAAGCCGAGGTGTTCGAGCTGATGACCAAGTGGATCGAGCGCTACCGGCGCCAGGCGGAGGAGCGCTTCCGCCGCCTGGATTCCGTGCTGGCCAGCATGGACGAGGAGTCCGCACCCCAGTCGCAGCCACAGAGAGGAACTGCATCATGACCACCGCTACCCTGCCGACCGATCCGAACGGCACCACCATCGAGGCCGACCCCGATCTGCCCGTCATCACCATCGTGCGCGACTTCGCGGCCCCGGCCGAGCGGGTCTACCGGGCCTGGACGGACCCCGAGCTGGTCGTGAAGTGGATGGGCCCCAACGAGACGGAGATGAAGATCGACCGCTGGGAGGCCACCACCGGTGGGCACTACCGCTACACCGTGTGGCAGGAGGGCCAGGAGGTGGCCGCATTCTTCGGCTCGTTCCACGAGGCGCGCCCCGGCGAGCGGCTGGTGCAGACCTTCACCTGGGAGGGCATGCCCGACGGGGTAAGCCTGGACACGATGACCTTCGCCGACCTGGGCGACGGCCGCAGCCGGGTCACCTCGGTGTCGGTGGTCGACTCGCTGGAGGGGCGGGACGCGATCCTCGCCAGCGGCATGGAGGTCGGCGTCTACGAGGGCTACGCCAAGCTGGACGCGCTGCTCGCCGACTGAGCGCGGTCTCGACTATCCCGTCCGCGGCGGCACGAAGCAGTCCGCCAGGTGGTCATCGACCAGGCCGACCGCCTGCATCAGGGCGTACGCGGTGGTCGGGCCGACGAACCTCAAGCCCGCGGCCTTCAGGTCCTTGGCCATCGCCACCGAGCCGGGTGAGGTGGCGCGGACGTCGCCGGCGCCGGTCGGGCGCGGGTGGTCGGGCTCGGCGTAACGCAGAATGAGCTGCGCGAACTCGTCGCCGAGCATGGCCACCAAGCGGGCGTTCGCCACCGTCGCGGTGATCTTGGCCCGGTTCCGCACGATCGCCGGGTCGGCCAGCAGCCGAGCCACGTCGGCCTCGTCGAACGCCGCCACCCGCTCCGGCTCGAAGCCGGCGAAGGCCGTCCGGAACGCCTCCCGCTTGCGCAGGATGGTGATCCAGGACAGCCCCGACTGGAATGCCTCCAGGCTGAGCCGCTCGAACAGCCCGGCCACGCTGGTCACCGGCACGCCCCACTCGTGGTCGTGGTAGTCCAGGTACTCCGGCGCGCTGAGAGCCCAGGAGCAGCGGAGCCGGCCGTCGGGGCCGGGGCGGGCGGAGACGGTCACGACTGGCAGACGGCCGCGAACCGC
>DASQUF010000234.1:0-3307 GCA_035641435.1 Propionibacteriaceae bacterium
TGCGTGCATCGCAAGGCCGACGAGGGAGGGCTGCCGAGTCGCAACGCGACCGAGGAGAACGCCGCGAGGTGCGTGCCTGGGCGGGGTCCAAGCGTCAAGAGATTTCCCTTCCGGGGTACTAGGACCGGCGGGCCGCCACGAACAGCACCACGGCGGCGGCCACCAGGTAGAGCAGGTAGCCGAAGAAGCCCAGAACCGCCAACCCCTCCGCGATGCCGTTGGGCGCCGCCACCAGCCCGACGATGACCACGGCCACCGCGAGTCCGGCCAGCGCGCCGGCCCCGACGTAGACGAAGCCTTTGAGCTGGTCGACGTCGAAACGGGGGTCAGACACGCCGGTCGGCCGCCGCCCCGCGAGCACCAGCACTGTGAAGCCGGCGAACGCCAGCAGGATCACCGCCAGGGCCCAATACATCGCCGCTCGCTAGGCCGAGTTCGTCGAGAATCCGCGAGCGTCGGTAAGGCCGGGCCCGCTGCCGTCTGGACGAACGAGTCGAGCACGACACGCTTCTCGTCGTGCGAGCGAGCGAGGAAGACGGCAGCATCCGGCACGGCCGGGCGCGAGCGGACAGCTCATCTCAGAAGAACGCGCTGCGACGCTGGGTCAGACATTCGTACAGCGTGTGCTGGATGGTCTCGCGCACCTGGTCGGTGACGTCGAAGACCACCATCGGGTCCTCGGCGGCGCCGGGCGGCAGCTCGTCGGTGGTCACCGCCTCGCCGAACTCGATCATCCACTTGCTCGGCAGCGGGACCAGCCCCAGCAGGCCGAGCCAGGGGAACAGCGGGGTGATCGGGAAGTACGGCACCCCGAGCGCCCGGGCCAGCACCGGCGCGCTGCTGAGCAGTGGGTAGATCTCCTCCGACCCGACGATGGACACCGGGATGATCGGGACCTGGGCCCGGACGGCCGCTGAGACGAACCCGCCCCGGCCGAAGCGCTGGAGCTTGTAGCGGTCCGCGTACGGCTTGCCCAGACCCTTGAAGCCCTCGGGGAACACGGCAACCAGCTGGTCACCGGCCAGCAGCCGTTCGGCGTCCTCCTGACAGGCCAGCGTGGTGCCGGTCTTGCGGGCGAGGTCGTGGGAGTACGGCGTCTTGAAGATCAGGTCGGCGCCGAGCATCCGCACGTGCCGGGCGATCTCGTCGTAGACCACGGTCTGCAGGATCATCCCGTCGAGCGGCAGGGTGCCAGCGTGGTTGGACACCAGCAGCGCCGAGCCCGACGTCGGCAGGTTCTCCCCTCCGCGCACCTCGACCCGGAACCAGGTCTGCACCAGGGGCCGTAGCAGCGGCAGGAAGATCTTGGTGGTGAACTCAGGATCGAAACCGAACTGGTCGACCGCGTAGTCGCCGGTGAGCCGGGACCGGGCGAACGCCACCGTCTCCTCGACCGACCACGGCCACTCCACCCCGACCCGGCCGGCGAGCGTCGCCAAGGTCTGCCACGGGTCGGTGGCGAGGCCGCGGAGCGGGGCGAAGGATGCTGGGCTCAGTCCGGCGATCGCCCCTTGCAGCGTCCCGACCAGCTCCGACAGCACGGCGCCCAATGAGTGCGTGGGCGGCGCCTCATCGGGCGGCGCCTCGGCTGGGTCCGGAGGCTCCATGCGGGGTCGTCCCCCCTTGCCGGGCTGAGCTGGCTCGGTCGGTGAGCCCTCCATGTCCTCGGGACCAGGCGGCGGGCCGCCGGCGGCCGACGGACTGGTGCGGCTGCCCCGGCCGGCGGGACCGCGGCTGCCGAGCTGGATGACCTCCGCGTCAGCCACGGCGGCCTCCGACACCGGCCGACGTGGCGTCGCCCAGGAACCGGCCGACCAGGGCAAGAGCCTCGTCCACCCGGGCGGAGCTGAGCACTCCCGGCGGCGCACTGGCGGCGAACTCCGCCAGGGCCGACCGGCTGGAATGGCGCGGGGTGAAGCCGGTGGTGGAGGTGAACCGGCTGGTGTCCATGCCCCGACCATAGGTCAGCGCATCGATCTGGTCGGCGGAGAAGTCGCTGAGCCTGGCCTGCCGCAACCCGGCCGCCACCATCGGGGCCAGCGGCTTCGGGACGCCGACCCACGGCCGTCCAAGCATGCCGAGCGCCTGGGACAAGGTGACGATGTCCGGTGCGGCGACGTTGTAGGTGCCGGGCACATCATCCCGGGTGACCAGCAGCAGGGCGTCGACCGCGTCGCTCGGGTGCAGGAACTGCAGCCGCGCATCGAAGCCCATCACCCGGGGGACGACCGGCAGCGAGAGGTAGCGCGTGACGTTGCTGTCAACCCCCGCCCCCATCAGGTTGGCCAGCCGAAGGGTGGTGACCGCGACGTCGGGACGCCGACGGGCCAAGCCGCGGACGTAGGACTCCACCTCCACCGAGTCCTTGCCGAACCCGGTCCGCGGCGGCACCCGGGGTGTGAGGTCCTCGGTGAACCGGGCCGGGTCGCGGAACGATGCGCCGTAGACCGACACCGAGCTCTGCACCACCAGTTTGCGGAACGTCTCCGCCTTCTGGCAGGCCGCCAGCAGCTGCATGGTGCCGATGACGTTGATCTCCTTCATCGACGACCGCCCACCGGCGGAGCGCGGTGTGGCCACGATCGCCATGTGCACCACGGTGTCGACCGCGTGCGCGGCGATCACCTTGCTGATGGTCGGGTTGCGGATGTCCGCGCGGACGAACGAGCAGCGGCCTAGGTCGTGCCGTGGTGGAGTGACATCAGCCCCGAGTACAACGTGGTCGTCGTCAGCGGCCAGGGCACGGGCGAGGCGAGCACCAAGATCACGGGAGACCCCGGTGACCAAGATCCGCTTCGTCGCCACCGTGCCCTGCCGGGTGGCCTACTTGCCCGCGCGGCGACGCTGGATGCGCGTGCGCTTCAGCAGCTTGCGGTGCTTCTTCTTCGCCATCCGCTTACGCCGCTTCTTGATGACCGAACCCATGAAACCCTCTCGACACCGGCGCCGGTCGCCGGACAACTAGGGCAGCCTACCTGGAGCCGGCATCGCGTGCGAGTCACCTTGGGCGCGCGATATCGGCGAGCGCGGACCGGCATAACGACCGTGCGGTCCCGCCGGCTGCCGCGGCCAACGCCGCCCGCCACGCGGCGGCCAGCAGCCGGCCCCGGGGGTTCTCCTCCAGCCGAACGAGCAGGGTCTCGACGGGGTCCGCGCCGCCGCCGGGATCGGGTTCGGCCAGCAGCCGGGCGAACTGGTGGCTGGTGACGTAGTCGAAGCCGACCAGCAGGGCGGCCTGAGCCGCGCCCGGCTCTGCTGGCCCGACCGCCGCGATCGCCCCCTCCATCCGGTCCAGCACCCGCCGCTC
>DASQUF010000235.1:0-15196 GCA_035641435.1 Propionibacteriaceae bacterium
CCGCCGGTCCCAACGACCACGAGCCGGCGGGAACGCCGCTTCGCAACTTGCAGGTCGAGCGCAAGTATCGCCTCATCCATCACGGCGATCACGGCCACGGCGACGGCGGGGACCGCCTTGGGTTGCAGACAGTCGGCGCGGCCGGCCTGATGATCATGATCGCGTGTGGTGTCTCGATCGTTCGGACCAGCTCGACGATGAGCTGGTCGGTTGCGGTGATTGGCGCGGCGGCCAAGGTTAGGTTGGGCACTGGGGATCCGCTCATTAGACGTGTGGATCTCCTCAGGTCCGGCAGGTGCTCGAACACCTACCGGACCGCTAAATGATCTTGAAATGACCTCGCTTTCTCGCCTGATAACTGAACCCTCAGCGCTTGTGGGGGCAACGCTCGTTACGCCTAGTTGCACAGCGTTCTCGTGGTCGGCACTCCCAAGATGCCGGGCGAGCCGAGCCGGGTCCAGCCGAGCCGCGCCCGCTCCGACAACCCCGACTTCGCCTGATTCACCGGGGATATTGCGCGTAGGCAATCCTGGGGTCGTCTAACCACCAGGAGCTCGGCCTGGCCTCGGCCGACGTACGAAACCCCCCGGCGGACCACGCCGGGGGTTTCGTGTCTGCTCCGCTTACGCCGACACCGCCCGGAGGGGGTCACGGCGGTAGCTGGTGAACAGAGCCCCGTCGTCACCGAGCAGGGCGAACTGCAGTCCGAACCCGAGAGTCTCGGGCAGCTCGCCGCCCGCGGTCGTCCGGGGTCCGCGCCCGCCCACGACCACCGGCGCGAGGGTCAGCGACAGCTCGTCCACCAGACCGGCCGCCAGCAGATCGCGGTGCAGGTGCGGGCCACCCTCGCACAACAGGCGCGGCAGTCCCCGGCCGGCCAGCTCGTCGACCAGACCGGTCAGATCGACCTCAACCGTGCCCAGCTCGAGCACCTCGACCCCGCTATCCCGAAGCGGGCCGAGGTCGGCCGCCGGGTTGTCGACGGTGGTGGCCACCACCACCGGTCCACCCGGACCCTCGGCCGGCCGGGCGATCGAAGGGTCCAGCCGTCCCGACCGGGTGACCACGACCAGCATCGGCAGCGGCGCCAGCCCCTCGGCGGTTCGGATCGCCTGCTGCCAGGGCGCGAGGTCCACCGCACGGTAGCCCTCGTGCCGGGCGGTGCCGCCGGCCACCACCACCGCGTCGGCGAGCGCGCGGTGCATGGCGAAGACGTGCTGGTCGCTGCTGGTGTTGATGCTGCCCGAGCGGCCATCCGGGCCGGAGATGGACCCATCCAGCGAGGTGACGAAGTTCGTCCGCAGCCAGGCCCCGGCCTCCGGCGCCGGATGACGGTACAGCTCCACCAGCTCCGGGTCTCCGACCGGCCCGCGCACACTGCCACCCCGATCGAAGATCAGCTGCACCGCGTCATCCTCGCACGAGAGGTAGGGGCTGCGGCACAATCACCGCTATGACCACCGACCCTTCCTCGCCCCTGACCGAGCTGCTCCGGCTGCCGGCCGGACCTGTGAACCTGACCGACCTGGACCCGGCCGGCACGCCCGGCTTCCGTGGCAAGAAGGCGGACGCGCCCGCTGCGACGGAGGCGCTGGCCCCAGAGCTGAGCGACCTGCAGGAGCGGCTGTACGCGGTCGGGCGGACGACGGAGGACCGAGCACCGAAGATCTTGGTCGTGCTGCAGGGGATGGACACCTCCGGCAAGGGCGGGGCGATCCGGCACGCCATCGGCCTGGTCGACCCCCAGGGCGTGCGGATCAAGGCGTTCAAGGCACCCACCGATGAGGAGCGCAAGCACGACTTCCTGTGGCGGATCGAGCGCGAGGTGCCGGGCCCCGGCATGATCGGCATCTTCGACCGGTCGCAGTACGAGGACGTGCTGGTGGTCCGGGTGAACGGCCTGGTGCCGGAGAAGGTCTGGCAGTCGCGCTACGACGAGATCAACGCTTTCGAGCAGCGGCTGGTCGACGACGGCACGGTGATCATCAAATGCTTCCTGCACATCTCCTCCGCCGAGCAGAAGGAGCGACTGCTGGCCCGGCTGGAGGACCCCAGCAAGCACTGGAAGTACAACCCGGGCGACGTCGACGTACGCGGACAGTGGGACGACTATCAGGCCGCGTACGCGGACGCGCTCGGGCGGTGCAGCACCCAGCACGCGCCCTGGTACGTCATTCCGTCCGACCGGAAGTGGTACCGCAGCTGGGCCGTGGCCCAGCTGCTGGCCGAGCACCTGCGGACGCTGGACCTGGAGTGGCCCGTCGCCGACTTCGACGTCGAGGTGGAGAAGGCTCGGGTCGCTGGGTCCTAGGCGCTGACCACCGAAAGGTGGCGCGGCGGGACCGGCTCGAAGTCGGCCAGGTCCTCCATCGGCTCGTCCACGGCGACCAGATCCATGGCCGCGACCACGTAGCGGGTCAGGGCCACCTCCGCGATCTCCGGCTCACCGCCCATCGGCGCGGACACCGCGACCGCTCCGGCCGCGTAGGCCTGCTCGGCCTGGTAGGTCCACAGCACCCCGGGGGCGAGGAACCAGCTGCCCACGGCGATGTGCCGGCGGCCCTGGGCGCGGAGCGTCCGGATCGCCTCGGCGGTGCTCGGACCGGACCCGCCGGCGAACGAGACGACGTGAGGCAGCTTGTGGTGGGTGGCCCACTGCCGGGCCCGGCGGGCGACCAGGGCGTTGCTCCGGACGTCGGTGCTGCCGGCGGCGGCGAACACCAGCGCGTCCAGCTCGCACACCCGGCGCGCCCGCAGCGCCTCCCGGAGCCGCTCGTCGAGGATGGTCAACAGGTGGGCCTCCGGCCCGATCGGCCGGGCGGCGGTGATGCGCAGCTCGGGGTGGGCCGCCGCCGCCTGGGCGGTCAGCGCCGGCACTGCGTTGGGCACACCGAAGGCCTCGGACAGCAGCAGCGGGACCAGCACGATCTCCGCGACCCCCTGACCGACCAGGCGGTTGATGCAGGCCATGCCGCTGGGTGCGCCCTGCTCCAGGAACCCGACGTGGACGTCGAGCTCCGGTCGGATCTCGAGCAGCTCGTCTCGGAGCTGGTGGCTGACCTGGGAGACCCGAGGATCGGGGCTGCCGTAGCCGAGCAGCACGAGGGAGGGAGCGGTCATGACGGTTCACTTTCGGATTGTGCGGGTTCGTGCGAACCGGACGCGCGCACCACTGCGGGCCGTCCGGGGTCGGAGGCGGTCGGCATCGGCGTCGTTCCCGCCATGCCGGCGCCCAGAGTCCAGCCATCGGCCTCGTCGACCAGGATGAAGGCACCTGTCGTCCGGTGCTCCTTGTACGCGTCGATCGGCAGTGGCGACGCCAGCGCCAGCCGGACTCGGCCGATGTCGTTGAGCCGCAGCGTGCTGGTGGGCACCCAACCGGGCACGGCCCCGGCCTCGAAGTCCAGGTCGAGTGTGCTCTCGACGGCCTTGACGATGGCCCTGGTCACCGACGTGCCGTGCTGCACCAGCACCCGGGCACCCACGTTCAGGTCACGCTCGGCCAGCCAGCAGACCGTTGCGGTGATGTCGCGAACCGGGGCCGGGGGAGCGTCCGTGGCGGCGAGGATGTCGCCGCGGGACACGTCGACGTCCTGGGCCAGCCGGAGCACCACCGACTGGCCGGCGCCAGCCGCCTCCAACGGGCCGTCCGGGGTGTCGATTGCCTCCACCACGGCGTGCGAGCCGCGCGGCAGCACCACGACCTCCTCGCCGACCCGGACTCGGCCGGACTCGATCTTGCCGGCGTACCCGCGGTAGTCCCCATCCACCTTCGGGGCCCTGGCGGCCCACGGCGCGGGCGCGGCCGACTGCGGCCGGACCACGTGCTGCACCGGGAAGCGGAACTCCGCACCCAGGGCCAGTGGACGGTCGTCGACGTTCTCCAGGTAGCCGAGCACGGTCGGCCCGTCGTACCACGGCGTGCGCGCCGAGCGGGTCACCACGTTGTCGCCCTCGGTCGCTGACACCGGGATGCAGTGGGTGTCGAGTACCCCGAGGCTGCGGGCCAACAGGGCGAAGTCGGTGGCCACAGACCAGAAGATGTCCTCGTCGTAGTCGACGAGGTCGATCTTGTTCACGACCAGCACCACGTGCGGGACCCGGAGCAGCGACGCGACGGCCAGGTGTCGGCGGGTCTGCTCGACCACTCCGCTCCGGGCGTCGACCAGCAGCACGATCACGTCGGCGGTGGAGGAACCGGTCACGGTGTTGCGGGTGTACTGGACGTGCCCGGGGCAGTCGGCCAGGATGAACTTCCGGACCGGCGTGGCGAAGTAGCGGTAGGCCACATCGATGGTGATGCCCTGCTCCCGCTCGGCCCGCAGGCCGTCGGTCAGCAGGGCCAGATCGGCCCGGTCCAGACCGCGGCGCTTGCTGACCTGCTCGACGTGGTGGAGCGTGTCGGTGAGCACCGAGTTGGTGTCGAACAGCAACCGGCCGACCAGCGTGGACTTGCCGTCGTCCACCGAGCCGGCGGTGGCCAGCCGGAGGAGCGTACGCCCGCCGGCAGCCAGGGCGGGGGATCGGGTCGCCATCAGAAGTAGCCCTCCCGCTTGCGGTCCTCCATCGCGGCCTCCGACAGCCGATCATCGGCCCGGGTCGCGCCCCGCTCCGTGAGCTGGCTGAGGCCGACCTCGGTGATCACGTCGTGCACGGTGTTGGCGGTCGACAGCACCGCGGCGGTGCAGGACATGTCGCCGACCGTGCGGTAGCGCACGGAGCGCACCGCGACGGAGTCGTCCGCCCGGGCCGGGGTGACCGGGGTGACGGCGATCCACATCCCGTCGCGCAGCATCACCTCGCGCTCGTGCGCGTAGTAGATCGAGGGCAGAGTGATCTTCTCCGCCTCGATGTAGTCCCAGACGTCGATCTCCGTCCAGTTCGACAGCGGGAACACCCGCACGTGCTCGCCCGGCAGATGTCGGCCGTTGTAGAGCGACCACAGCTCCGGACGCTGGTTACGCGGGTCCCACTGCCCGAACTCGTCGCGCATGCTGAACACTCGCTCCTTGGCCCGGGCCCGCTCCTCGTCGCGGCGCCCGCCGCCGAAGACCGCGTCGTGCTTACCCGCGGTGATCGCGTCGAGCAGCGGCACCGTCTGCAGCGGGTTGCGCTGGCCGTCCGGCCGCTCCCGCAGCCGCCCGTCGTCGAGATAGTCCTGGACCCGCGCCACCTTGAGCTCGGCGCCGTAGAAGGCTGCGGCCTGGTCGCGGAACTCCAGCACCTCGGGAAAGTTGTGGCCGGTGTCGACGTGCAGCAGACCGAATGGGATCGGGGCCGGCCAGAAGGCCTTGGCCGCCAGGTGCAGCATGACCACCGAGTCTTTGCCGCCGGAGAACAGCATGATCGGCTTCGCGAAGGTGGCGGCCACCTCGCGGATGATGTGCATGGACTCCGACTCCAGGGCCTGGAGCTCGGTCAGTGGGCGCAGTTCACTCATGCTTGTCCGGGGGTACAAGGGTGTCGTCCCCATCGCCTCGTTCGAGGGGCTCATCGCGCCGGTTCCTCCATGATGGCGGCCAGCAGGTGGGCGGAGCGCTCCACCGCCGTGGCGAGGTCCACCCGGGCGGTGTCCAGCACCAGCTCCGGCCGGTCCGGCCGTTCGTACGGGTCGTCGACGCCGGTCACCCCGTTCAGCTCGCCCCGCCGGGCCTTGGCGTAGAGGCCCTTGACGTCGCGGGACTCGGCGACCTCCAGCGAGGTCGAGACGTAGACCTCGGCGAAGGGGACCCCAGTCGCGGCGTGGTCGGCCCGGACCGCCTCCCGGGCCGCGGCATACGGCGCGATCACCGGAACCAGCACGACGACGCCGTGCCGAGCCAGAAGTCGGGCCACCCAGCCGATCCGCTGGACGTTGAGGTCCCGGTCGGTCCGGCTGAAGCCGAGGCCGGCCGACAGGTGGGGCCGGACCTCGTCGCCGTCCAGCACCTGAACGCGGTGGCCGGCGGTGATGAGCCGGTCGGCCAGAGCGTGGGCGATGGTCGACTTACCGGCCGAGGGCAGTCCGGTGAACCAGAGCGTCGCGCCCAGATCTGCGCCCTGAGCCTGCCGAAGAGCAGGCTCCACGGTGCCCGCGGGCTCGGCCCACGTGTCGATCGAGCTCACAGGTGGATCCCGCATTCGGTCTTGGCCAGACCGGCCCACCGACCGGCGCGGGCGTCAGATCCGCTCGCGCGGACGGTGCAGGGTTCGCAGCCGACCGAGGCGTAGCCGTCCTCCAGCAGCGGGTTGAGCATCAGGTTGTGCTCGGCGATGTAGGCCATCAGCTCCTCGTCGGACCAGGTCGCGATCGGCGCCACCTTGACCAGCTGCCGCTTGGCGTCCCAGGAGACCACCGGGGTCTTGGCCCGGGCCTTGGAGTCGGCCCGGCGTAGCCCGGTGGCCCAGGCGGAGTACGGCCGCAGTGCGGCACCCAGCGGGGCGACCTTACGCAGGGCGCAGCACTGGTCAGGGTTCCGGGCGAAGAGGTCCTTGCCCCAGGTCGCGTCCTGCTCCGCCACGGTCTGCTCGGGCGTCACGTTGATCAGGTTCACGTTGTGCACCAGCGCGACCGCATCCCGGGTTCCGATGGTCTCCACGAAGTGGTAGCCGGTATCGAGGAAGATGACGTCGATCCCCGGGGCCACCTGCTCTGCGAGGTGGATCATCACCGTGTCGACCATGGAGGAGGTGACCACCAGCCCCGAGCCGAACTCCGCGTACGCCCAGCGCATGATCTCCAGCGCCGGTGAACCCTCCAGGTCGCGACTGGCCTGGGCGGCCAGCTGGGACAGGTCGAAGGTGGTGCTCATCGGACCCGCTCCCGGGAGACCAGACCGAGGAAGGCCACCGAGAAGGCGCGCAGGCAGCTGTGGCACTCCCAGCCCCCGCCCTCGCGGGGGAACAGCGTTTCCTCCGCGCAGTAGGGGCAGTGGTGGATGACCTGGCGGTTCGGATTGTGGCCGGCGCTTGCGTTGGGGCCTGAGCTTGTCGAACGCCCTTCGGCAGGCTCAGGGCGCACCTGATCGGTCATGCCAGCACCGCCTCGTCGGCCCGGGTGACCCACTGGGCGAACCGCTCCCCGTCCGTCCGCTGGTCCAGGTACGTCCGGGCCAGCCGCTCCACGTAGTCCGGAAGCTCGTCCGCGGTCACCTTGTGGCCTCGTAGCTTGCGACCGAAACCGGCGTCCAGGCCGAGCCCGCCGCCCAGGTGCACCTGGAAGCCCTCGACCTGGTCCCCGTCCGGCCCCACCACCAGCTGGCCCTTGAGCCCGATGTCGGCGACCTGGATCCGGGCGCAGGAGTTGGGGCAGCCGTTGATGTGCACGGTGATCGGCGAGTCCAGGGCGTCGAGCCGCGACTCCAGCTCCGCGACCACGCGGGCGGCCTGGGCCTTGGTCTCGACGATCGCCAGCTTGCAGAACTCGATGCCGGTGCAGGCCATCACCGAGCGCCGCCAGGTATCCGGGCGAGCCGACAGGCCCAGCGCCTCCGCGCCGGCCACCAGTGCGTCCACCTGGTCGCCCGGAACGTCGAGGACCAGGATCTTCTGCATCGGCGTGGTCCGCAGACGACCCGCCCCGTAGGTCTTGGCCAGGTCGGCGAGAGCCATGAGCCGACTGCCGCTGACCCGGCCGGCGACGGCGGACAGCCCGACGAAGAACCGGCCGTCCTTCTGGGCGTGCACGCCGACGTGGTCACCCGGCTGCTCCGGGATCGCGGGCGAGGGTCCGTCGAGCAGCGGCCGGTGCAGGTATTCGGTCTCCAGCACGTCGCGGAACTTCTCCGCACCCCAGTCGGCAACCAGGAACTTGATCCGGGCCCGGGTCCGCAGCCGCCGGTAGCCGTAGTCACGGAACAGCCCGACCACGCCGGCCCAGACCTCGGCGACCTCCTGCTCCGGCACCCAGGCGCCCAGCCGGACGGCGAGCATTGGGTTGGTGGAGAGTCCGCCGCCCACCCACAGGTCGTAGCCGGGCCCGTAGTCCGGGTGCACCACGCCGACGAACGAGATGTCGTTGACCTCCGGCGCCACGTCGTG
The DNA here is from genome assembly GCA_035641435.1 of Propionibacteriaceae bacterium. Taxonomy (GTDB): domain Bacteria; phylum Actinomycetota; class Actinomycetes; order Propionibacteriales; family Propionibacteriaceae; genus Microlunatus. Next base: position 8,020 of record DASQUF010000235.1, read on the forward strand.
CACGGGATGACCGGTGATGGCGGATTTGAACTTGCGGGGCAGGTTCGCGTACGCGGGGTCGCCGATGTAGGTGTCGGCGATGGCCCGGATGGCCGGCGTCGGATCGATGATCTCGTCGGCCGCGATGCCCGCGACCGGCGAGCCGAGGATCACCCGCGGACAGTCGCCGCAGGCCTCGGTGGTGTGCAGCCCGACCGCCTCCAGCCGGCGCCAGATCTCCGGCACGTCCTCGATCCGGATCCAGTGCAGCTGCACGTTCTGCCGGTCGGTGATGTCGGCCACATCCCGGCCGAAGTCGACCGAGATCTGACCGATCACCCGCAGCTGTTCGGCGGTCAGGGCGCCGCCGTCGATCCGGACCCGGAGCATGAAGTACTCGTCGTCCAGCTCCCACGGCTCGAGGGTCGCAGTTTTGCCCCCGTCGATGCCGGGGCGGCGCTGGGTGTACAGCCCGTACCAGCGGAAGCGACCCCGCAGATCACCCGGGTCGATGGACGCGAAGCCGCGCTTGGCGTAGATGTTCTCGATCCGCGCCCGAACGTTGAGCGGATTGTCGTCCTTCTTGGACTGCTCGTTGACGTTCAGCGGCTCGCGGTAGCCCAGCGCCCACTGACCCTCGCCCTTCTTGCGCCGGGGCCGGGGCGCCGGGCGACCGGCGGCAGCCACGGTCGGCCGTCCCGGTGCCGGCTGGACGGGGGTATCGGTGGTCATGGGATCCTCGGGAGAGAGGCGTGCAGCGCAAACGGCAGAGAAACGGCCGGCACCGCAACGCGCGGGCTGGGGTCAGCAGGCGCGCGGAGGACAGATCATCGACTCCGTCCGTCCGAGATCGACGAAGCGACGGGCGGTCAGGTCCGACCCGCCGCGCCATCCCGGCGGCGGACCGGGATGGCGCAGGACACGGGCGCTAGACACCCCCTCACCATCCGTCAGGTTCGGCCTGCGATCAAATCTTTATCTCACTTATTGAGAACGTCGTCCATTTCTTGAGACACTGGGCGAGGCTCGCCGGGGTCCAGACTGGCATTGAACGCCGCGCCGACCAGGAGAGCGAGGCTGATGAGGTAGAGCCACAGCAACACGGCGATCGGGGCAGCGAGCGGGCCGTAGATCGAGGTAGTTCCGATCGACAGTCCGAGGACCAGCCGGAGCAGCGCGCTGCCGCCCAGCCACAACAGCAGGGTCAGGGCGGCCCCGGGTAGCCCGCTGCGCCACCGCGCACGCACCGGCACGGCCAGGTGGTAGAGCGCGGCTAGGGCGGCTGCCGTACCGACGAGCACCACCGGCCAGTAGAGGTAGCTGAGCAGGGTCAGCCGGGCAGGCAGAGCCCGGTCCACCAGGCCCGGGCCAGCCAGCACGAGCGGCAGCAGGATCACCGCGGCGATCAGGAAGACCACGTACAGCGAGAAGGACAAGGCCCGGGTCCGCAGGATGCTGCGTTGCCCGGCCAGTCCGTACATGATCGTGATGGTGTCGACCACCACGTTGACCGCCCGCGAGCCCGACCAGAGGGCGATCACAAACCCGATCGAGATGATCTCGAACCGGCCCTGGAAGAGAACGTCGTCCAATGTGGGCGCGAGCACGTCGTTCACCGCGGTCGGGGTCAGCAGCCGCGACGCCAGGTCCAGCACCTGGGTGCGGAACTCGGCGACTGTGGTCACGTCGAAGCGTTGGGCGACGAAGCCGATGGCCCCAGCCAGGCCGAAGACCAGCGGAGGCAGCGACAACAGGGCGAAGAACGCGGCCTCGGCGGCCAGGCCCGTCACCCGGTAGCGCAGGCACGCACCGAAAGTCTGGGCGACCACCCGCCAGGACCGACGCCGCATCTGCTCAGCGTAGGGGAGCCGGCTGGTGCAACCTGGCCGGCGCGACCAGCCTGCTCAGATGCCGAGGATCCGGTCGTCCTCGGGCGGCTCGACGGGGGTGTTGGCCGCGATGTAGTCGGTAAACGCCGCCAGGTCATCACCGCCACCGACTCGATTGGTGCCCTCGGTGAAGACCGTGAAGGAGTCACCGCCGTCGGCCAGGAAGTTGTTGGTCGCCACGCGGTACGTCGTGGCCGGATTCAGGACCGTGCCGTTCAGCGTGATCGTCGCGGGATCGATCCGGTCCCCGAAAGGACCAGCAGAGTTATAGGCGAAACTGAATCCGGCCGACACGCCAAGGATCAGGACCTGCCGGCTGCGGGCCTGGATGGCCTGTTGCTCGAGCAGTCGCTCGATCTGTGCGCCGGTCAGGTCCATGGTGACGAGCACGTTGCTGAACGGCTGAACCGCGAACGCCTCGGCGTAGGTGACCTGGCCCGGAGACTCGCCACCGGAGATCTCATCGAAGAGTAGATCGGCCCGTACGCCGCCGGGATTCATCAGGGCGATCTGGGCCCCGCCGGCCGTCGAGTCGTCGGTCGCGGCCAACTGCGCATCTGCGATCAGGTTACCCAACGGAGCCTCCGCGTCGCGGGTCTCTGAACGGACGATGTCTCTGGTGATCGACCCCACCACCTCGTTGGCAATCGGTGCTGCCGCCGCATCCCACCGTCGGATGATCTCGGTTTGCACGGGATCGGCCACGGTCCGAGCGACCAGGTGGTTGGTCGCCGTGGTCTTCCCGCGCTTGACCTGACCCGACCGGGTGTTGATGGTCAGGATGGTCTCGGTCACGACGCGACCGAAGGACGAGGCCGACGTGACAAGCCGCTTCTGGCCCTCTGGGTCGGGGATGTCGCAGACGTAGGGCTGGTGGGTGTGGCCGGTGACCACGAGGTCGATCTCGGCATCCAGGTTCTTTGCGATGTCGACCACCGGGCCAGAGATCCCGACGCACTCCTGGTACGTCCCGGTCTGGAACCCGCCCTCGTGCAGCAGCACGATGATGGACTTCACACCTTGGCGGCGGAGCTCTCGCGCGGACCGGTTGGCCGTCTCGACCTCGTCGCGGAACTCGACATCGCGGATGCCCGCCTGGGCGACCAAGGTCGGTGTCGCCTCCAGGGTCATGCCGATGTAGCCGACCTTGACCCCCCCGACCTTCTTGATGGTGGTCCCGGGCAGGATCGTCTGACCGGTGCCCTCATAGACCACGTTGGCCGCCAGCCACGGGAAGTCGGCGCCGGGATACGCCTCGCCCCAGGGCGCGTAGCAGCCGTCGTCGGGATGGCAGCCGCCCTGCTGCATCCGCAGGAGTTCGGTCACGCCCTCGTCGAACTCGTGGTTGCCCACGCTGGAGACGTCGAGACCCATGGCGTTAAGGGACTCGACGGTCGGCTCGTCGTGGAACAGACCGGAGAGGAACGGGCTGCCGCCGATGAGGTCGCCGGCGGCAACGGTGTGGGAATAGCGCAGCTCGGCGCGCAGATCATCCAGGGTGGAAGCCAGGTACTCAGCGCCCCCGACCGGCGTGCCGCTGGGGTCGAGCTGCGATCCAAGAGTGGAGTCCGGGCCATCCTCCCCACCCGGCTCCTCCAGGTGGCCGTGGAAGTCGTTGAAGGACAGCACCTGGAGCTGAAGCTCCCGAGGCTTGGGACCACGCGGGCGGGCCTCGGCGCTGCCAGCGACTCCCGCCGTAGCCAGGGCCAGCGCCAGGACGGCGAGAATGGTCGTAACTCTGCGGCTCAGACGCATGGGTTCCTCCCCGAATCAGTGCCGGGCCCACCTTAGAATGTGCCACCGACAGATCGCCAGTGGACTGTAGGGGTGAATCTCCCCTGGCGAGGTCAGGGCACGGGCGGGATGCGCTCGACCAGGTCCGCGCGGTCGGCCGGCGGCTCGTATGCCGTAGGCCAGTACTCGACGTGCCGGGCGATCAGGCCGTCAGCCACGTCGGAGAAGGCGATCACCCGGGCCGACTGCACGCCATCGGTCACGGTCACCTCACTGACCGTGGTGGGGCCCTCGGTGACCAGGCGGTGGATGTCGAACATCCAGCGACCCGTCGTGGTCGGGTAGCGCTCTTGCAGGGCGACGAAGTTGGCCCTGCCGACGATCCGTTCGCCTGAGCACGGCCAGTCGATCTCGATCTCCGCCACGAAGTACGCTGCCGCGGCCGACCAGTCGTTGCGCTGCATCGCCGTCCAGAACTGCTCGACAACCTCCCTCACAGGCGAGCTGGCTCGGGGAGCAAGGTGCGAAAGTCGGCCGGCTGGGGAGGAAGGAACGTGAAGACGATGATGCCGCCCGCCGCGAGCAGCAGGCCGACCGCTGTCGGTAACCCGGTGCCCGGGCCGGTGTCGAAGTCCATCAGCAGCATGTAGGCGACCGCCATGTGTGCATCAGCCCGAACGTGGTCACCCCGGTCGATCGCCGTCGCCGGCCCGAGGGCCCAGCGCAGTGAGAGCCCGCCGATCAGCACCGACTGGACCACGGTGGCCGCCGGGTGCCCGCCTGATTGCGGTCGCGGCGGCCGCGGCCACCAACAAGGCGGCCGACATCAGCCACGGCCAGCGTTGCCTCACCATCACCTCCCCGTTCTTGGGATCCTGGTGCGAGTATCGCGCGCCACGTCCGGCCAGCCGGCGATTCATCGAGATCCGGCGGCAGCCTCACCGCCCGATGCTCTGCGGCACCTGCCCGTCGGTTTCGCTACGTTGAGGGAATGCGCGTAACCGTCGCCGGGGGCCACGGCCAGATCGCCTTGCGCCTCGCCCAGCTCCTGACCCGACGCGGCGACCAGGTCGTCGCGCTGATCCGTAACCCGGAGCACGCCGAGGACGTGAGGCAGTCCGGCGCCGTGCCCGCGGTCGTCGACCTGGAGCACGCCAGCGAGGGGGACGTCGTCGAGGCCGTCGCCGGCTCCGATGCCGTGGTGTTCGCCGCCGGCGCGGGCCCCGGAAGCGGACCAGCGCGCAAGGACACGATGGACTACGGCGGCGCGGTGAAACTCATCGCGGCGGCGAAGCAAGCCGGGGTCCGCCGCTACGTGATCGTCAGCAGCATGGGTGCTAACGCCGCGGCGCCGGGGGACGACACCTTCAGCGTCTACCTGCGCGCGAAGGGCCGGGCCGACGACGCGGTGCGCGCGAGCGGTCTGGACGCCACCGTCGTACGCCCCGGCGGGCTGACCAACGACCCCGGTACGGGCCTGGTCACCCTCGGCGAGAACCTCCCGAGCGGACGCGTAACACGGGACGACGTTGCGGCGGTGCTGGCCGCCGTGCTCGAGTCGCCGAACACGATCGGCCGGACCGTCGACCTGATCAGCGGGGACATGCCGGTCGAGGAGGCCGTCGCGGCGCTCTAGTCTGACGCGGGCAACGCCGGTGTCGCTACGCCGAGAACTCGGTCGCCGATTGGAGCCGCGATGAGCTCCGCGGTCTGGTTCCCCGTGTCGAAGGCGATATCAAACGGGTCGATCGCCGGCCGAGCGACCAGAATGGCCGCCACCTCGTCGAGGTCGGTGGCCGCAACGGTGCGGCCCGATGCCACCAGGCGAGGAGTCAGAAGCGTCCGTTCGCCTGGGTGGCCTCCAAAACGCCAACGAGGAAGAAGAGGACCGAGGCGGCCGCCGCCAGCAGCAGCGCGACACGGATGAGGGTGTACTTCCGGTCGACGACTCTCGACACGCGCCAGAGCTGGTCCTGGACCCGGTGAGCCGCGGTTACCGTGCTGGCTTCCAGAATGGGCACGAAGTCTTGGAAGCTGTCGATACCGGCGACGTGACCCCGTAGTAGACCTCGGACGGCCGCCGGTTCCTCCGGTACCGCGGCCAGAGCGAGTAGGCCACCGTACCCGACGAAGCGAGGGCGAAATCGCGCCGAACCACCAGAAGAAGCTGGCCACGCCCCGCAGCAACGGCGGATCCAGTCCCCCTCCAGGAGGCCGCCGAACACAGCAGCGAAGCCGATCCGGAGGGCAGCGAGAAGGATCGACGCCTTGGTGTCGGCGATCGCAACCTCAGCGAGCGCCTCAGACAACAATGCCCTCGTCGAGTCAGATGCACATGGAGCGCAGCGACGCATCGGTCAGGTGGTGCGGCTTGGTGGCTCCGACGATGGGAGCGGCCACGACCATCGACCACGGCGACGGCAACGGCAACGGCAAACAGACTATCCTATGGGCGTTCGCTGCGTCGATGCCGATGAGGGCATCCTCGCTTCTGCGCCAGCCCCTCGCCTGACTGTTCAGGCTGTGGCCGGCTTCGCGTTCATGGTCAGGTCAAGCGCGTACTCGACCTGACCCCCATTGGTCGTCACGGGCCGTCCGGCGGTCTCACTGACCATCCTCTGGACGAGCTTCAGGCCCGCCTTCTCCATCAGTCGGCGCGAGGCGACGTCGACGGCCATCATTGTGGCGACCACGGTCGACACCTGGGCAGCACGGGCCATCTCGATCATGCCGAGGACTCCCTCGAGGTCGTAGCCCCGCCCCAACACCCGGCGCCGAAGCCGATAGGTCAGCTCGACGGTCCGGAGCGGCTCGTCGACCGGTTTGATCATGAACCAACCCAGAAAGCTGCCGGTCCCGCGGTCGCGGGCGACCCACGACCCCAGTCGGTCTGCGCGCCGGTTGTAGGCCATCAGTCGGGGCATCTCTTCGTCGAGGACTCGAGCAGCCGTCATCGGCCGACCTGGGTCGAGATCGCGAATCACCTCGGCGTCGGCGTTGAGGGCCACGACATCATCAACATCGGGCCAGTTCGTACGGGTCAGCGCCATGCGCTCGGTTACGGGGATTGCGACAGCCTCCTCAGGCCAGAGCTCGCCGGGTCAGTAATGGGTCAGGACGCGCGTCGGGGCCACAACACCGGAGCAGATGCACTCCCGGCTGCCGATCCCCAGCTTGGTGGCCGCACACCACCGCACACCGATCACGTCATGGGCGGCCAGCGGATGCTGGCAGGTCGGGCAGAGGTCCGCGGTAGCGACGTTGACGTCAACAAGGGCGGGAGACGCAGAGTTCATGTCGAGTCCGTAAGGCCGTCAGTCGGCCGGATTGTGATCGCCTGGGACCGCCGATCAGGTGTCAGCGGAAGGATCCCTCGGTGGTTCCACCCTACGCCCGGACCGGACGGCAGGAGCCGACGGAGCACCGGTTGTCCGCACGGCGTTGGGTCGTGCGATCGGTAGCATGATCGACGTGGCGGCATCCGGGGGCCCGCGAGTGATCGACACCGATGTGCATCAGGCCCTACCGGACCTTCGCCCGTATCTACCGAGCCACTGGCGAGATCGCTGGCTAGC
>DASQUF010000236.1:0-6764 GCA_035641435.1 Propionibacteriaceae bacterium
CCATCGCCGCGAACTCGCTGAGCAGCGAGTCGAAGACGTGGAACTTGCCCTGCTCCTCGTCGAGGTGCTTCAGCGGCACCCAGGTGTCGCCGGTCTTCCGGTCGACGATGGAGGCGAAGCGCTGCACGAAGGTGCCGCGCCGGGTGTCCTGGCCGGTCAGCCGGACGGTCCGCCCGTCGAGCAGCAGCGACCCGAGGGCGAGGATCTCCCCGGTGGCCCAGTCGATCGGGCCCTGGGTGATCGCCGCGGCCCGGCGCTGCAGCTGGGGCATCACCTTGGGATGCACGGTGAAGCCGTCCGGGAAGGTGGTGTGGGCGTCGGCGATCTTCTTCAGCGTCTCGACGGTGATCGCGGTGCCGTGCTTGGCTCCCTCCTTGGCCGGGTAGACCGGCACCCGGTTCCAGTCCACGTCGCGGGCCTTGGCCTCGGGGTTGCGAACCTCTTTGAACACGCTCTCGAGCCGCTGCTGGAACCTGCCCATCACCGTCTCGGCGTCCTCCACGGTGATGTCGCCGCGGCCGATCAGCGCCTCGGTGTAGAGCTTGCGGACCGAGCGCTTCTTCTCGATCAGGTCGTACATCCGCGGCTGGGTGAAGCTCGGATCGTCGCCCTCGTTGTGGCCGCGCCGCCGGTAGCAGATCAGGTCGATGACGACGTCCTTGTTGAACTCCTGCCGGAATGCGAACGCCAGCCGCGCCACCCGGATGCAAGCCTCCGGGTCGTCGCCGTTGACGTGGAAGATCGGGGCCTGGATCATCCGGGCCACGTCGGTGCAGTAGATCGAGGACCGGGACTCGGTCGGCGCCGTGGTGAAACCGACCTGGTTGTTCACGATGATGTGGATGGTGCCGCCGGTGCGGTAGCCCCGGAGCTGGGACAGGTTGAGGGTCTCGGCGACCACGCCCTGGCCGGCGAACGCGGCGTCGCCGTGCAGCAGCACCGGCAGCACCGGGAACGCGCCACCCTGGTCCAGCCTGTCCTGCTTGGCCCGGGCGATGCCCTCCAGCACGGGGTTGACCGCCTCCAGGTGGCTGGGGTTGGCGGCCACCGACGTCTTGATCGTGGCTCCGCTGAGGGCGGTGAACTGGCCCTCCGAGCCCAGGTGGTACTTCACGTCGCCGGAGCCCTGCACGGTCCGTGGGTCGAGGTTGCCCTCGAACTCACGGAAGATCTGCGCGTACGACTTGCCCACGATGTTGGACAGCACGTTCAGCCGGCCACGGTGCGGCATGCCGATGCAGACCTCGGTCAGCCCGGTGTCGGCCGCCTGCTCGCACACCTCGTCCAGCAGCGCGATCGCCGACTCCCCACCCTCGAGAGAGAACCGCTTCTGCCCGACGAACTTGGTCTGCAGGAAGGTCTCGAAGATCTCGGCCTCGTTGAGCTTGTCCAGGATCCGCAGGTGCTCCTCGCGGGGCAGCGACTCGTGCGGCCGCTCCACCCGGTCCTGGATCCACTTACGCTGGGCCGGCTCGGAGATGTGCATGTACTCGATGCCGATGGTGCGGCAGTACGAGTCGCGCAGGATGCCGAGGATCTTGCGCATCTTCATCAGCCCTTGGCCGCCGGCGAACGAGCCGGTGGCGAACTCCCGGTCGAGGTCCCACAGGGTCAGCCCGTGAGTCTGCACGTCGAGGTCGTGGTGCCGCCGCTGCCGGTACTCCAGCGGGTCGGTATCGGCCATCAGGTGTCCGCGGACCCGGTAGGCGTTGATCATCTCCATGATCCGGGCCTGCTTAGGGATCTGGTCTTCGTGGTCGCTGCTGATGTCCTGCGCCCAGCGGATCGGCTCGTACGGGATCCGCAGCGCGGCGAACACGCTGTCGTAGAAGCCGTCCTCGCCGAGCAGCAGAGCGTGCAGCCGCTGCAGGTACTGCCCGGACTGGGCGCCCTGGATGACCCGGTGGTCGTAGGTGGAGGTCAGCGTCATCACCTTGGAGACGCTCATCAGGGACAGCTTGTCCGGATCGGAGCCCTGGAACTCCGGCGGGTAGTCCATCGAGCCGACGCCGATGATGGTGCCCTGGCCCTGCATCAGCCGCGGCACGGAGTGGTTGGTGCCGATGGTGCCGGGGTTGGTCAGCGTGATGGTGGTGCCGGCGAAGTCCTCGACGGTCAGCTGCCCGGCGCGGGCCTTCTTGACCATCTGCTCGTACGCGGTCCAGAACTGGGCGAAGTCCAGGGTCTCGCAGCTCTTGATGCTCGGCACCAGCAGCTGGCGCGTGCCGTCGGGCTTGGGCAGGTCGATCGCGAGGCCGAGGTTGACGTGGGCCGGCACGACCATGGTCGGCTTGCCGTCGACCATCTCGTAGCCGTTGTTCATCTCCGGGTGCGTCTTGAGAGCCTGCACCATGGCGTAGCCGATCAGATGGGTGTAGGACACCTTCCCGCCGCGGGCCCGGCGCAGGTGGTTGTTGATCACCACGCGCTGGTCGATCAGCAGCTTGACCGGCAACGAGCGCACGCTGGTTGCGGTCGGCACTGACAGCGAGATGTCCATGTTCTTCGCGGTGCGGGCCGGAGCTCCCTTGAGCGGGGTGCGGACCGGCGCCTCGATGGCCACGTTGGGCCGGTTCGCCGGGTTGGGCGGGTCAGCGGGTACGCCGCCGCGGGCGCCCGGGCTGGTCGGCCGGGTGTCCTTGATCTGGGCCGGACGCTCGACGGTGGGCGCACGCCGCGAGGTGGTGTCCGGGCGCTGGATGGCCGGGGCCTTCGGCTCAGCCTGCTTCGGTGCCGGAGCGGGGGCGGCGGCTTGGGCCGCCCGGTCGGCGGCCCGGCGCGGCTGCGCAGGCTGAGCGGAGGGCGCCGACTCGGGCGCCGGTTGGCGGTCGGCGGCGCGGGCCGGCCGAGCGGCCTGGCCGTTCCCCTGGCCCGGCGCACCGTGGGCCTGGAAGTACGCCGCCCAGGTCTCGTCGACCGAGCTGGGGTCGGCGGAGTACTGCTCGTACATTTCCTCCAACAACCAGTCGTTGGCGCCAAAGTCCTCGTCGACGGCGCTGGATGATTGGTCGGGCACGATGGCCACAGCTTCGCCTTCCTGGTACTCGCCTCGCGGGCTCACACCCGCCTGCGGCCCCGTCCTGCGATCACCGCCCGGCGGGCCTGTTCCAGGCTACCCAGGATTGACACCTCAACCGGTCAGCAGGGGTGGTGGGTCCTGGGCCGATCTACCTGTGATCATCCATCGCCGGTACTCCGCTGTCCAGCACCGAGGAACCGCCAGGCCCGGGTGACGACGTAGCCAGTGAAGGCCAACAGGCCCAGGTTGCGCACCGCCGTGACGATCGTCGCGATCACGAGCATCGCCGGTCCGGTGCGGCCGAGCAGGCCGTTGTACAACGTGGGATAGACGAGGTGGGTGAGGAGGGCGAGCGCGAGCAGCGCGTACGCGGTGTGCCGGATGGCCGGCCGCTCGGCCGGGGTGGCGCGGTGGCGGAGCAGCAGCAACGCGGCACCCGGACCGCCGAGCCACAGCAGGTACTGCGGGCTGAGCGTCTTGTTGGTCACGATCATCACCGCGATGGTGGTCAGGACCAGGAATGCGACCGCGACCGGCGTCCCGCCGCCGGCCCGGAACGCCCGGACGAACAGCACGGCCAGGACGGCCAGCCCGATGACGGTGGCGACGTTGCTGACCCCGACCCAGAGCTCCACGCCCGGTCCGAAGATCTCGTAGGCCTGATAGCGGGAGATCCGGACGACCCAGGCGTCCGGGCGCAGCGCTCGGGCCGCCATCAGCGGGATGCTCCAGATCGCCTCGATCTGCAGCCCGCGCCCGGACTGCCAGGTCAGCGGGGAGAACAGCCTGGTCATCCCGCCGGCCACCAGGCTGACGGCGGCCAGGCCGAAGCCGACGACCACGAACGCGATCCCAGCCGGGCGGCGGTCGGGCTTGTGGGCGAGGAAGGAGGGGATGAGCAGGGCGGGCCAGAGCTTGATCGCCGCACCCAGGCCGGTCAACGCGCCGGTGACCCACGGTCGGGTACGGGCCGCGAGGAGTGCGCCGCCGGCCAGTACAGCGGGCAGCATGTCGAAGCGCAGGTAGCCCAGCGCTCCGACCAGCGGGGGGAACAGCACCCAGAAGTCCACCGCCCGGTCGTGCCGTCGACCCGCCGAGCGGTAGAGGGCGTAGGTGAAGACGGCATCCAAGGCGAGCATGAAGACCAGAAAGCCCGCCAGATAGCCGGTGCGGGTGCCGGCGCCGGCGCCGTAGGGAAGCAGCAGGATCCAAACCACCGGGGTCGGGTACTCGTTGAGGGTCTGCCCCAGCCCCACGTCGAAGAGCGCGGCCAGCTTGCGGTGGTAGTAGAAGACGTCGCCAGTGATGTAGCGCTCGGCCGCGAGCAGGACCAGCAGGCTGAGGGTCCGGGTGACCAGCCAGCTGACCACGATGCTGCGAACGCCGCGGTGCCGGTCGTACCAGTCACCGAGCCGGCGCAGCCGGGTCCTCGGTTGCTCCTCCAGCGAGCCGATCATGCCCACAGTCTGGCGGACTCCTCCGCGCCGACGGCGCATCGTCGACCCGACCGGACAGACACGCGGGCGCGCAATCTTCGCCCCTTGTCGGTCCGCGCGACCGCCGATCCGTAGCATGAGGCTTGGCTGAGCTCCGCAAAGAGGGGAAATCAACGTGGGCGCACTGGAATGGATCATCATCGTGATCGTCGTCCTGGCGATCATCGCGGCCTTGGTCGTGGTCTTGGGACGGCGTCGCAAGGCCGAGGCTGACCGGGCGAAGGCTGCTCGACTGCGGGAGGAGGAAGCGCGTACGCGGCTTCAGGCGACCGAGCACGAGGCAAGCGCGGCTGAGGCTGAGGCGAAGTCATCGCGGGCTCGACTAGAGGCCGAGAAGCTGCAGCTCGAGGCCGAGGCCCGGGCCCGAGACGCGGAAGCGTCCCGTGAAGAGGCCCAGCGGCACCAGGAGCGTGCCGCGCGGCTGGATCCCGATGTGGCGCGGCGCTCCGATGACGACGCGCGTCGAGTTGATGACGACTCACGTCGCGTCGATGACGACTCGCGTCACTCCGATGCGGAGTTGCGTCGCTCCGACGACGAGGTGCGTCGCTCCGATGACGAGATGCGTCGCTCCGATGACGAGGTGCGTCGCTCCGATGTCGAACCAGGCTCAACGGTGCGTCCGGAGGACGACCCGCGTCAGACAGACGCACCGCGGAGAAGAGGCCCCTACGACGATGGTCCCGGCTGAGCCGTAGACCCTGCGGCTGAGCGAACTCGGTCACCAGAGCCGCTGAGGCTGTCTACGTCGGCGCGCTGCAAGGCAGCGGCCCACACGGCCGCGACCAGGTGACTGCTCATATTGGAGTGCACGAACTGACTGCCGGCGTACGTGAGCTGGCACTCCTCGAGCAGGTAACCCACCAGGTCGCCGCCATGAGGCGTAGATTTCTGGTCGGTCCCTCCGGCGGACCAGCGATGAAGCCCGCGACATGGTCATCAGCTGCCGTAGCGCGACTGCAGCCACCGCCGACGGCATCGCGCCGCGTTCCTGAGGCAGCAGTTCGGCGACGGTCTGATCAAGACCGTCGATGATCCCATCGGCGATCGCAATTGCCGACCAATGTGGACACCACACTCTTGGTCACCGATGAGACATGCGTGGTGTGCCCGCGCCGGCGCCGTTCCGGTAGTGGCTGACCTCGGTCTCTCGCCGTCGACGCTGACCAACACCGCCTGCACGTTGTCCATGGACGCCGAGCCCGTAGTGATCTTGTTCTCGATCGCGCCAGCCGGCCCCTGGTAGTCGATCGGCGGCTTGGTCGGCGGCGCTGACGGCTCGTTGACCTTGCCTGACGAGCAAGACCCCAACGCGCGAGCGACAGCACCAGGACAAGTACCGCCGCCCATCCCCAATCATGACGACTCGGTCACCGCCACGCCGGTCCGGGCGTAGCTCTCCTGGGCGAAGCGCACGACCACCGTCACAGAATACGAACAACGTCCGTTGGCGACTGATCGAAGATCGGCACCCGGCGGGAATCAAGCCTGCTCTACCACGCATCCTGACGGTTATACAACCGTTACCGAAAGAGCTCAGGCCCCTCTGGTGCTGGGCGGCGTTACGGATTTGAGACCTAAGCCGGCTCGGTGCTGAGGGGCTGTAACGGGTCGGTCACGCCGGTCTCAGACGCGTGTTGTAATCTTCCCGTGACCTTCATTGACTGTTAGGTTGCTGTGCGCTTGCCCCCATCGGGGGGGTCAGAGACTTAGGTCAGGCAGGAGTTTTACGTGTCGGGGGAGAAACTTTTGGGCGCTAGTAGTGCGCCTTCTGTGGCCCTTTCTGTCAGAAGGGGCACCGTCGCACTTCTCTTGGCCGCACTGGTCGGCCTCACTACGTTCTTCTTCCTCAGTGGCAGCGGAGGGGGAATTGCCTACGCACAGGGCACGATTACGGCCAACGTGCAGGGGGGCGACGAGTGCAACGCAGAGGAGTGGCACTTTGTGATCACTCAGATCGACAAGGGGGAGACTGCGCCGGCGTTCATCACCGTCACCTGGGCCAACGGCGATACCGAAGAGGTTCCGCTCGACAAGGTCACGGGCCAGACCGCTCACTACGCCACGACTTTGAACCTGGACAGCACGGTGGTGTCGGCGACCGCTGACATCTACGAGGGCTGGTCGGGCACGTTCAACTTGAGCCACGGTCCATGTGGCGGGCCGACGCCAACCGCGACGCCTTCGGCGACGCCGAGCGAGACTGCGACGCCGAGCGAGACTGCGACGCCGAGCGAGACTGCGACGCC
>DASQUF010000237.1:0-7660 GCA_035641435.1 Propionibacteriaceae bacterium
CCTGCACTATACGAGCGGGGTGGTCATCCGAGCCGGTGCGCTACCGGCCTTCCGGGGCCGTGCCCCGACACGGAGCGGCCACCGTCGACGCGAATGACCATGCCGTTGACGTCGCGGGACCGGTAGGACAGCAGCTAGTACCCCGGAAGGGAAATCTCTTGACGCTTGGACCCCGCCCAGGCACGCACCACGCGGCGTTCTCCTCGGTCGCGTTGCGACTCGGCAGCCCTCCCTCGTCGGCCTTGCGATGCACGCACCTGGACGACGCCAACCGCCAAGGAACTTCCCTTCCGGGGCACTGGGCCACCATTCGGCCCGTCGATGGCGCTCACTGGGGCTCGGCCGGCGGGTCGTCGCCATCGGCGATCGTCCGCTGCACCCAGGCGACGTCACGCCAGGCGCCGTGCTTCCACCCGACCTTCGAGTAGACCCCGACCAGCGTGAAACCGAGCGCGCGGTGGAACGCGACGCTGGCCTCGTTGGGCATGCTCATTCCGGCCATGGCCCGTCGATAGCCCCGCTCGGATAGCCGCTCCAGCAGCGCCTCGTACAGCCGGCGCCCGCCGCCGCTCCGTTGCCGGCCGCGCTCGAGATAGATGCTCACCTCCACCGACCAGCGGTACGCGGGCCGCGCGGAGAAGCGGTTGGCGTACGCGTAGCCCACCACCCGCCCGTCCTCCTCCAGCACCAGCCAGGCGTGCCGGACCTGAGCGGCGGCGATCCGCTCGGCCATCTGCGCCGGGGTCGGCGGCTCGAGCTCGAACGAGACCGTGGTCTCGCGGACGTACGGGGCGTAGATCGCGGCGCAGGCCGCGGCGTCGGCAGCGGTCGCATCCCGAACGGTCATCGGCTTGATGGCCCGACCGGCCTTCGACGCCACCACCGGAGGGCCGTGGCCGCCACCCAGGACAACCCGATGGCCAGACTGAGCCGCTGCCACAGACCTCCGGTCGGCACCAGGGCGGGGACGCCGCTGAACCCAACACTGGACAGGACGAAACAGAGCCAGAAGAGCACCGCCGCGAGGCGCGAGAAGCGGGCCCAGCTCCGCTCGCCCGCCCGGGCGAACCGGGCGCCGAGCACCAAGGCCGCGGCCGGCAGGGCGGTGAACACCGGTGTCGAGAACAGGTCGTGCAGCCTGCCGGTCGTCGTTCGCGGAGCGGGATCCGGCGAACCGGGCGGGTACCCGTTGATCGGGTCGGCCGGGAATAACGCGGCCCCGATGAGGCCGATCCCCACGGCGGCGAGCAAGATCGGCGTCCAGCGGCCAGCGCGGGACCGGCCCAACTCAACGGCGTAGGCGGTTATCAGCAGTCCGGTCAGGACGAAGGTGACCGTCTGCACCCAACCCGTCGGAGACCCGAGGACCAGGGAGCTGACCGGGTGGCGCAGCGGGTCGTAGCCGGGCCGGACGGCCCCTTGGACCAGGAACGACACGACGAACAGCGCCGGTGCCACCACCCCCAGCAGCAACCCGAGCCGGGTGGTCGAGTCCGCCCGAGCGCGGGAGGTGTTCAGGCCGGGTGGGCCTTCGGCTCGGCGGACTCGGCTACGACCACGCCACCTTCCAGATCCTGCGCCTCCTCCGGGCTCGGCCGGTCGCCGTTGTGGTCGCCCCGTACCCGCTTGAGCTCCTCCTCGGCGTCGGCCAGCCGTGCCAACAGGGTCCGGGCGACGATCTGCTGCCGGGTGGCGGTCCGCTGGGACCGGCCGCGGAACAGGAAGCTCACCGCCCAATGCACCATCGTGGTGAAGCGGTTCTTGAAGCCGATCAGGTACATCACGTGCACGACCAGCCACATCAGCCAGGCGATGAAGCCCGAGAACCTGATCTTCTTGCCGATGGCGGCGACGGCGGAGAACCGCGAGATGGTCGCCATGCTGCCCTTGTCGAAGTACTTGAACGGCTGCCCGGTCCGCTGTCCCGCCAGCCGCCGCTTGATCTGGCCGGCCACGTGCTTGCCGCCCTGCATCGCCACCTGGGCGACGCCCGGCAGGTTGTTCAGCGCGATCATGTCGCCGATCACGTACACCTCCGGGTGCCCGGGCAGGCTCAGGTCCGGGTTCACCTTCACCCGCCCGGCCCGGTCGACCTCGGCGCCACTCTGCTCGGCCAGCTGCTGACCGAGCGGCGATGCGCTCACGCCGGCGGCCCACACCTTGCAGCGGGACCGGATCCGGCGCTCGGTGCCGTCCGGGTCGACGACGTCGACGCCGGTGTTGTCCACGCCGACCACCTTGACGTTGAGCTGCACCTCCACACCGATCGTGGCCAGCTGCTCCTGAGCCGCCTTCGAGAGCTTCTCGCCGAACGCCCCGAGCACTGCCGGGGCCGCGTCCAGCAGGATCACCCGGGCCCGGGTGGTGTCGATCCGGCGGAAGTCCCGGCGCAGCGTCCGGTGCGCCAGCTCGGCGATCTGGCCGGCCATCTCCACCCCGGTGGGACCGGCGCCGACCACCACGAAGGTCAGCCACTCCTCGGCCTCCGTCGGGTCGGTGCACAGCTCGGCCAGCTCGAACGACCCGAAGATCCGGCCGCGCAGCTCGAGGGCGTCGTCAATGCTCTTCATCCCGGGGGCGAACTCGGAGAACTGGTCGTTGCCGAAGTAGGACTGTCCGGCCCCGGCGGCCACGACCAGGGTGTCGTACGGGGTCACAGTGGTGCCCAGTGGACTGAGCGAGGTCACCGTGTGCTCGGCGAGGTCGATCTCAGTGACCCGTCCCAACAGCACGGTGGCGTTGGGCTGCTTCTTCAGCACCTCGCGGGTGGCCGGGGCCACCTCGCCCTCGGACAGCACACCGGTGGCGACCTGGTACAGCAGCGGCTGGAACAGGTGATGCGAGGTCTGGCTGATCACGGTGACGTCGACCGGCGCCTTGGCCAGCGCCTCGGTCGTCCACAGCCCCCCGAAGCCCGAGCCGATCACCACGACTCGGTGCCGGCCCCCGGGAGTAGTGGACGAGGCGGACGGCGTGGCCGATGAGGAGGCGTCGACAGCCATGGTTTCCTCGCTTCACTAGGTGAATGGGTACGTGAGTAGATCGTGTCAGCGCCAGGGCGAATTGGCCACCACCTGGCGGTGCGCAGTTCCTCGGAGGCTCCCTGGGTCCAGGGCGGCCGGGGAGCACGGCGCGGAGGCGTTGGCGATGATCGCCGGCTGCGTGTTCGGCTACATCGTTGGCTGCTCGTACGCCGCTGAGCGGCCGGGATCGGCAGGTCCGACACTGGTGCCATGTCCCTTGACGCGTTCCCGCGCTATCCCCTGCTGTTCGGTCCGTCCCCGGTCCACCCGTTGGAGCGGCTGACCGCCCGTCTCGGTGGCGCGCAGCTCTGGGCCAAGCGGGAGGACTGCAACTCGGGTCTGGCCTACGGCGGCAACAAGACCCGCAAGCTGGAGTACCTGGTCGCGGACGCCCTGGCCCAGGGCTGCGACACGCTGGTCTCGATCGGTGGCGTGCAGTCCAACCACACCCGGCAGGTGGCCGCGGTTGCGGCACGGGCCGGCCTGCGGTGCGTGCTCGTCCAGGAGAGCTGGGTCGACTGGCCGGACGCCGTGTACGACAAGGTCGGCAACATCCTGCTCAGCCGGCTGGCCGGCGCGGAGGTGCGCCTGGTGCGCTCGGAGTTCGGCATCGGCTTCAAGGAGAGCTGGGAGCAGGCGCTGCGCGACGTCGAGGAGTCCGGCGGCAAGCCGTACGCGATCCCGGCCGGGGCCTCCGACCATCCGCTCGGCGGACTCGGCTTCGCCGGCTGGGCGTTCGAGGTCGCCGAGCAGGAACGGGAGCTGGGTGTCTTCTTCGACGTGATCGTGGTCTGCTCGGTCACCGGGTCCACCCAGGCCGGGATGATCGCCGGGTTCGCGGCGCTCGCGGACGCGGGCGGCCGATCCCGACGGGTGCTCGGCGTGGACGGGTCGGCGAAGCCGGTCGAGACCCGGGACCAGGTCGCCCGGATCGCCCGGGCGACCGCGGCGAAGATCGGGCTCGAGCGCGACCTGCGCGACGACGAGATCGAGCTCGACGAGCGCTACCACGCCGGGATCTACGGCATCCCGGACCAGGCCACGCTGGACGCCATGCGGCTGGCCGCCCGGACCGAGGGGATGATCACCGACCCGGTCTACGAGGGGAAGTCGATGGCCGCGATGGTCGACCTGGTCGCCCGCGGGGAGATCCCCCGCGACTCCACGGTGCTCTACGCCCACCTGGGCGGCCAGCCCGCCCTCAACGGCTACAGCGCGCTCTTCTCCTGACCGCCGTCGCTCTCCAGCACCTCGACCAGCCGCTGCATGGTGGCCAGCGCCTGGCGGAGCTCGGCGGCCCCGACCTGCGCACCGATCCGGTCCGACCAGGGATGGGTGACCACGGAGATCTGCCGGATCGCCCAGTAGCCGGCCTCGGTGCAGGCCAGGAGCTGGGCGCGGCGGTGGGCGGGGTTGACCCGGTACTCGGCCAGCCCCCGCTCGACCAGCAGGTCGGCGACCCGCAGCACCCCCTGCCGGCTCACGCCCATCCGCCGGCTGATCTCGGCCACGGTGCGGGGCTGGTCCAGCACTCCGCCGAGCACCTGCCACCAGGCGGCGGTCAGCCCGCCCGCGGTGGCCAGCTGTTGCGCGGCGTCGAGCACTCGCGCGTTGAGCCGAAACGTGGTGAGCACCACCTCCGTCAGCAGGGCGCCGGCCGTGCTCTGCGGCGCCGGCTCAGGCCAGTCGCCGCGCGGGGGGGCGGTGCTCCCTCGCGGGGCCGGTCCGGCCGTCATCCGGCGTGCCCGGCCTGCATCAGCACCGGGTACCCGCTCGGGTCACCCCGGTGGAAGACGGTCTCGTACGCCTCGAGCGTGTCCGGGGACGCCAGCCCGAGCCTGCTCAGCGTGGCCCGGGCGAACTGGACCGGCGACTGCGGCCCGGCGGTGACCAGGTCGCCGTCCACCACCGCCCGCTCGTCGACGTAGTGGTCACCGCCCGCATACCCGGTGGCGGCGAGGTACCCCGGCGCGGCACTGGTGTGGCGCCGCTCATCGAGCAGCCCGGCGCGGGCCAGCCCGGCCGTGGCCCCGCAGATGGCCGCCACCGGGACGCCGACGTCCAGGAACCGGGCGGCGGCGCCCGAGAACTCCTCCCCCTGGCCTTCGTCCCACAGATCGGCGCCCGGCAGGATCAGCAGGTCACTGGCCGCCGGGTCGAGGTCGGCCAACAGCAGGTCGGGCACGATCCGCAGGCCGCCCATTGTCGTAACCGGGTCGGCCGATGCCGCCACGGTGACGACCTGCCACGGCTCGTCGGTGAAGCGGCCGGTGCGGAGCTCCACCAGGAGGTAGCCAACCTCCCAGTCGGCCAAGGTGTCGTACACGGCGACGTGTGCAGTTCGAGTCATAGACAACATGCTGTCATGTAGGTAGTATGTTGTCAATCTCGGCATGGCGCCGTTCGCGGCAATCCCTCGCGTTCGCGGCAGCGATATCGCCGCGAACGCGACGAGCGGGTGCGAACGCCCTACGAGTCGTCCTCCTCGACCGGGTCCGTCGCCGGCGGCACCTCCTGAGGCACGTAGTCCGCCAGTCCGGCGGCGACACGGTCCCGCTCGGCCGCCAGCTCGTACTCCTCATCGCTCCGCGGCGGCATCCCGCCGTGCTCGCTGCGCCGATGGGGCAGACCGGGATCGAGCACCGGCTCCAGCGGATCCTCCGCGGACTGGTCGGACATGACAGCTCCTTTCGCAGCCTGGTGACTGGTACCTATCCAAGCGAGCGGCCCTCGACGCCGCACCACCGCATCGTCGGCCGGTGCGCGATCGGCGAACAGCGGCGCCGTCAAGGAGGACAACGACCGGTGCTGGCGACCGGTCGCGTCGAAGTTGTCCGGGTCGAGCCAGGCCTCGTGCGCGGCGCGGACTTGCCGCCACTCCCCGTCCGTGACCGAGAACCAGTCGGTGTCGCGGTTGCGACTCTTGGTCACCATGTGCTGCCGGAACCGGCCCTCGTACCGGAAGCCGAGCCGGCGTGCGGCCCGGCGCGACGGCTCGTTGAGGCTGTCGCATTTCCACTCGAACCGGCGGTAGCCGAGGTCGTCGAAGGCATAGCGCATGGTCAGATGGATGGCCTCGGTAGCGGCCCGGGTTCGCTGCAACCGGCGCGAGAACAGCACCCCGGCGATCTCCACCTGGCCGGTCGCCGGGTCGATGCGCATGTAGGAGGCGATCCCCTCCGCCCGTTCGCCCCGGGGCACCAGGGCGAAGGTCACCAGGTCGGCCGCCGCCAGGTGCACCTCGATCAGTGCGGCCATCTCGCCGACGTCGCGCGGCGGCTCGGTCGGTCGATACGTCCACAGCGGGCGGTCCCCAGGCCCGCAGAGCGCCGCGTGCAGGGCCGGCGCATGCGCGACGGCCAGCGGCTCGACCACGACGTACGCGCCGGGCAGGGTGACCGGTTCGGGTCGCCGTCGCGGACTCCACGCGACCAGGTCGCCCACCGGCTGGCCATACTCGTTCACCTCGGGCACCGGATGAGCCTAGGGCGAACCGCCTCGACCGGGGCCGGGAATTTCAGCGCCCTCGCCCTCCGGCGAAATCAGAATCCACGCGTCGGCGCGCTGCCGGCGTCAAGAACCCGGCGCCTATCTATTGACATTCAATCGGAAGCAACTGAAAGTCAATGTGTGCTTCGACCGACCCGGCCCAAGGTGACGTTCGCGCCGGTTCAGTTGTTCCGTTTCGCCTGGGTCCAGGCCCAGTGCTGCCTGTTCGCCGCAGCGGTCTTCGTCGGACTGGCCCTGAGCAATCTCGTGCCGCTGCCGACCGCTCGCTACGACGCGCTGCTGGCGTACGCGCTGGTGCTCACCGCGGTCTTCTACCTGCTGCACCTGGAGACGGGCCGGGAGGTGGCGGTGATCTTCGCCTTCCACCTGATCGGGCTGGCTCTGGAGCTGTTCAAGGTCCAGGTGGGCTCCTGGTCCTACCCCGAACCCGCGTGGGCCAAGGTGGCCGGAGTGCCGCTGTACTCCGGCTTCATGTACGCCGCGGTCGGCTCATACCTCTGCCAGGCGTTCCGCCGGTTCGACCTGCGCGTCGAAAACTTCGCGTGGGCCCCGGCCGTGACCCTGGCCGTCGCGGCGTACGCCAACTTCTTCACCCACCACTACCTGCCGGATCTGCGCTGGGCGGTAGCCGTCGGCTTTCTCGTCGTGCTGTGGCGCAGCCGGGTCTCCTACACCGTCGGCCAGCGCCGCTACGCGATGCCGCTGAGTCTGTCGTTCGTGCTCATCGGCTTCTTCCTGTGGGTCGCCGAGAACGCCGCGACCCTGCTGGGCGCATGGCAGTACCCGGACCAGGAGCAGGTGTGGCAGATGGTCCACGTCGGCAAGTGGGGCTCCTGGGCGCTGCTGGTCAGCCTCAGCTTCGTGCTCGTGGCCGGCGTGAAGATGCATGAGGGCCGCTTCTACGGCGCGGTCGGCGCGGTCCCCACGGTCACCGGCTCGTCACCGGCGGGCCTTCGTCCCGGCAACGTCGCCGCGCGGGAGGTTGCGGCAACTTCCGGCCGGCCCGGTTTCGGGCATGGGCTCGCGGTGGAGGGAGACCGCACCGGGCATGAACAGGACACCGACGATCTCGGGGGCGCTGGGCAGCTGGATGAGCACGAGCACGCCGCTGACGGTCGCCGTGGCGG